>DASZFN010000771.1:0-11818 GCA_035939715.1 Gemmataceae bacterium
AGATTGATCGCCGGCTGGTTGTGCTGCATGGTTTGCACTTCGGTGAGGCCGAAGTATTGTTCCTGGAGATAGCGGAGCATCTGACTAAGGAGAAACTTGGCCATGCCCCGGCGGCGGAATTCCGGGACCACTTCGATTTCCATGATGCCGACGGCGGGCTGGTTCCAGCGCCAGCTAAAAAGATCCATTTCCCAGACGGCGGTCTTGCCAACCATCTGGTTGCTCGCCTTGTCGAGGAGATGAAACTCGACCAGCTCGATCGGTCCAAGCGTGCACTCCTGCCACCAGCTCGCGATGCCGCTGCGCGGCACAATGCGCACGTCATAGTGCTGACGCAAATGCGGGAAGCGCAGATCGGTGATATTAGCAGGTTGAGTCAGCGAACGTTGAAACACAAGGCAGGTGTCGTGAACGTCATAGCCATGGCGGCGCAGGAACGGTTCCGTGGTCGGGTCACTGGCCAGAAAGCCCGGCAGTTCGCTGCCGCCGTAGAGACCGAGATAGAACGGATTGTGCGGCGCCATGGGGCCGGCAAACAGGGTGTGCGCCCCCTTACCGGTGAGGTAGCTCTCGCAGCGGCGGAGCAATTCGGTGCCGATGCCCTGGCGGGCATGGCTCGGGCGAACGCCCAGAGCGCAGATCACGCCGGATTCCGTGGAGACGCCCGCTTGTTCATCGTTGGAGCCCAGTCCCGCATGCGCAAAGCCGATGAGCTGATCATTGTCCACCGCGACGATGAGGCCCTCCGGGTCGAAATAGGGCTTGGCGAAAAGGTAGTTCTCCAGGGGAGAGCTATGCCGCAATTTGACGCCGCCGCGGCCGATGAAGGCCTCGTTCCAGATCACGGCCAGGCCCGGTGGATCATAATTGCGGAAGCTGCGAAAGTGAACCACGAAGGGCAACCTCACATAACCTGACCGGAGAAATGGGCGTCTGGCCTGATGCCTGCCGATGCGTTAAACTGATCCATCATCGTGCACATTGTACCGGTAATCAAGATCGGCTTTAACCGCAAAGGAATTTTGCGATGACACGTGCAGGCGTTGGATTCATGGCCGTCACCGTTCTTGCCGGCGTCACGTTGACCCTGGCCGCTCGCGCCGGGGACTGGCCGCAGCTTTTCGGGCCCCAGCGCAACGGCGTCTCCGCGGAAACAGGTCTGCTTGCATCCTGGCCGAAAGACGGCCCCCCGTTACGCTGGGAGAAAGAGGTCGGCACCGGCTTCAGCGGCCCCGCGGTTGCGGGCGACAGGCTTATCCTCTTCCACCGCGTCGCGGACGAGGAAGTGGTGGCCAGCCTGGATACGGCCACGGGCAAGGAGCAGTGGAAGTTTTCCTATCCGACCGGTTATACCGATCAATTCAATTCTGACGACGGGCCGCGGGCCACGCCCGTCATTGCCGGCAACCGCGTCTATACGCTGGGCGCAGAAGGCCGGCTTCATTGCCTGGAGCTTCCGAGCGGCCGGAGGGTTTGGGAGCGGTCGCTCGCCACGGACTACAGCATCCCGAAGAGCTTCTTCGGCGTGGGATCGTCGCCGCTCGTGGAGGGGAACCTGCTGCTTGTCAATGTGGGAGGCAAGGACGCGGGCATTGTCGCTTTCGACAAGGACACCGGCAAGGAGGTCTGGAAAGCCACCAGCCATGAAGGAAGCTACTCCTCTCCCGTGGCCGCCACCCTTGCCGGCGTGCGTCAGGGCATTTTCTTCACGCGCGAGGGCATCGTCTTCCTTGATCCTCAGACCGGCAAAGTCAACTACAGCAAGCACTGGCGGTCGAACAACAACGCCTCCGTCAATGCCGCTTGTCCTGTGATTGTGGATGATTATGTGTTTCTCTCCGCATGCTACAACACCGGAGCGATCTTGCTGCACGTCCACAAGGATCGTGTCGAGGAAGTATGGAAAAGCGATGAGATCATGTCCAATCATTACAACACCTGTGTGGCGTATCAGGGCCATCTTTACGGCTGTGACGGCCGGCAGGAGCAAACGGCCAGGCTGCGCTGCGTGGACATAAAGACGGGCAAGGTTGCCTGGACCGAGGAAGGCTTCGGTTGCGCCACGGCAGTGCTAGCGGAAGGCAACCTGATCCTGCTTTCCGAGAACGGCGACCTCGTGCTGGTCCAGGCGACACCGGACGCTTACAAGGAGAAGGCACGAGCCAAAATTCTTGGCAAACCGAGCCGTAGTCCCATCGCCCTTGCCAACGGCTTGCTTTATGCACGCGACGCAAAGAAGCTGGGCTGCTGGAATTTGCAGAAGTAAGAAGTTCAGGGCGTCCGGATCTTTGACTCGGGCAAAAAAATAGGCGGGCAAAAAATGTTAAGATGCATTCCGGCGGTCCCCGCCAGGAGCTGCATCCCCTACTACCTTGCCCATCTTTTTGCCCGCTCAATTTTTTTGCCGGAAGTTCCCGTCACGCATCCACACATAAACTCAAAACACCCTCTCGGGTTGAGCGATGAAAGAGATCGCGGGCGGTTTGCCTGGAGTGCTCTGCCATGTTAACGACGACCACGACGACGTGCAAAGAGAGGCCTGATGCGCAGGGACCACCAGAACGGGAGCAGGGCGCGCAACGTCCGCGGGATGTCGAGCAGCGACACCTTGCTGTGCCCGGCTGCGCGCGGCCGGTGATGTACGCCGACTTCGATCAGGGAAAGCCCATGGCACCGGGCCCTGGCAATCATTTCCGTATTTACGAAGAAGTTGTCGTACGCCGGCAATAGCGCCAGGAGCTGCCGGCGCTGGAAAATCTTGAGGGCGCAGTCGATGTCGCGCACGGGGCTGCCGAGCAGCATCTTGACCAGGCGATTGTAACCCCAGGAGAAGAACCGCCGCCGCACGCCTTCGTGCCGGTGGAGCCGATAGCCGCAGATCACGTCGTGCTGCCGTGTAAGCGGCAACATGGAACGCAATTCGCTGAGGTCGAATTGGCAGTCGGCGTCGGTGAAGGCCACCAGGTCCAGGGTCGCGGCTTGAAAGCCGCTGCGCAGGGCAGCGCCATAACCACGATTATGCTCATGTTTTACGAGGCGTATGCGCGGATTGTCCGCAGCCACGCCGGCCGCGATGGCGGCGGTGCCGTCGCTGCTGCCGTCATCCACGATTATGATTTCGTAATCGTCCGCGAGCGAGGAAAGCGCTGCCTCTGCCTCCCGGAGCGCCTGTCCGATGGTTTCACCCTCATTCCAGGCAGGCAGGACAAGCGACAGTCGATAACCGGTTATTTGATCGCCCATGCCCGTCTTCAGGCCGGCTTTGTCGTTTGGGGTCGGCTGAGGATACCACATGGTGCCATTATCTGTGCCTGTGCACGGATTGGCGAGAGTGGGCAGCGAGAGCGGCCGTGTGAGCCGAGGCGCAACCTTACTCCTCGATGGGATCGACAGGTACGGGGTGGCCGAACACGCACAGCACCTGAGCCGGCTGCGGCTCCGCAAAAGCGTAGCGGATGGTCCAGCGTCCCTCGAGTTGCGAGCAGGTCAGGGCTCGGATATGAGTGGTGAACGTCTCCGCCGTGGTGGTTAGGACAGAGAGCTGCAGAAGCGCTCCGTCGGCGGGCGGCCAGATGCCGGTCATCAGGCAAAGCCGGCGCACCATAAGCCGCACGGTTTCTCCTTCAGAGGTGACAGCTTCCAGGGCGACGCCGGCGAGCAGGTTGGTTCGCGAATCGCGCTTTTGAAAACCGGGAGGCAGTTTCTCGTTGAGCACGCGGGCCGTGACACGCTCGACCTCCGCCAGACGTTTGGGCTGCCGGTCCACTTGAAGGGCGGCGGCCTGCAGGAATTCGTTCAATTGTTCGTCGGTCAGCGGCCGGACAAAGCTGCAGCCCAGCAGCCAAATGCCATCGGGCTGAGAAGTGGCGTGCACGACACGCGCCATGTACGGTCCGACGCACTCGGCCTTTTTGGTCTGGCACTCAATGAACAGGCCGGTGCCGCGCTCGAAACGCCGGTCGACGACCAGCCCCACGCCGCCGCGCGAGATGTTGCGAATGGTCGCGGGCCACATGAGATCGTTCGACGACCGGTTGGCCACCGACTGGCAGGCGGCCTGCATGTCGCAGCCGTGCCGTTCCCAAACCCGGCACTCGGCGCCCTTGGCACCCGGCTGTTCTTGTGGGCTTCGTGAGACTGCCGGGGAGGCAGACCGATCCGTTTTCGACGAGAAAATGCTCATGGTAAGCAAACCTAGCTCCCAATTATGCTGGGGTCAAATCTGTTGCAGAATTCGCCAGCGCTTGTTGCAACAGCCGGCAGCACGACCTATGTTTGAGTGATCCCCCCTGCGAAAAAACTACCAAGGACAATAAGCCGGAATTGTTCTCCCCCGGCAGGCCTGCATGGATGACCAAGGGGATATGCACGGACTCATCGAAGACGCCGACCCTTCAGGCGGCCCGCGTCCGCTTGCTTCTGCCATTCCGTTGAGCGCTGCCCTTGTGCGCGGCTATGCCGCGCTCTGCAACAGGTTTGGATTCTTGGACATTGCCACGCCTAGCTCTGAGCAATCGCTGCCCCTGCCGAGCGGCACGCTGAAGCGCGGCCAGGGCTGGGGACCCCTGGGCTGGTATATTCTCGTGCTACCCGGGCTTATGTCTACCATGCTCGCCGCCCTGTGCAGTTTGGTGCTCGTCTTGCTCATTGCCTGCATGGACTACGTGCTCGGCCCCGAGCTTTCCTTTGCGCTCTTCTACGTTGTGCCCATCGCGGCCTTGTCCTGGCAAGGCGGTTATGCGCACGGCATCCTGCTTTCCGTCGTAGCTGCCGGCGCCTGGTACGGCGTGGATGCCCTGCAACACCCCGGCATGCCTCCGGTCGTTCGCCTGTGGAACGGCATCGTGCATCTCGGTTTTTTCGCCCTGTCTGCCGGCCTTTTCACACGTTTGCGCGACGCGCTCCGGCGCGAGCGCTTCCTGGCCCGGACTGACTTGCTGACTGGGGCCTCGAATGCGCGTACGTTCTACGAAGCCGCCTGCCAGGAGCTGGAACGCGCGGCGCGCTCGTTGCGGCCCCTGACCGTGGCCTACTTCGATCTGGACGATTTCAAGGCGATCAACGACCAGCTCGGGCACACGGCCGGTGACGAGGTGCTGCGCCGCGTGGCCACCGTGATCCAGAGAAACATACGGACCATTGATGTGCTGGCGCGCATGGGCGGCGATGAATTTGCCTTGCTGTTTCCCGAGGCGGACGCCGCCGGCGCCACGGCGGCCCTGCTCAAGCTGCGCGAGTCGTTGCGGCGTGAGATAATCCGCGACGGCTCGAAGGTCACCTTCAGCATCGGCGCCGCCACATTCCTCAAGCCGCCCACCAAGGTGGACACGCTGGTTCACAAGGTGGATGCCCTCATGTATGAAGCCAAACGCGCGGGCAAGAACCGCGTGCGCCATGACGTCATTCGCGAATGCGAAGAGCTGCTCCACGACCCCGAGGCGGACGAGCGCCGCGGCGCCGTGCGCTTTCTGTGCGGCACCAGCGCCAGCGTCGCCGTGCTGCGCGACCTGACCGAGGAGCCGGTGTTCGCGACCATCCGCGATCTTTCCCAGCGCGGCGTCGGCCTCTATCTCAGCCGCAGGGCCCCCGAGGGCACCCTGCTCACCGTCGAACCGGTGCGTTCCTCGAAGGCGAAGACGCTGCTGGTTCGTGTCGTGCACTGCCGTCAGGAGTCCGGCGGATGGCTCCACGGCGCCGAGCTGGCCACGCAGCTTAGCGAAGAAGAGCTGCGCGACTGGCTGGAATGAATTACTGTGCTTTGAAGGAGCCGTCATGAACGAACCGGAAGTTGCGCCCGATACCATACCCATCGGCACGCTGAAGGACCAGCGCCGCTGCGGAATGCGTTATCTTTGCCACATCAAGGCCCTGTACAACAAGGACCAGGACAATCCCCAGGGCCATGAAGAAACCTGGAACATGGCGCGCATCGTCGACGTTTCCACGCGCGGCATCGCCCTGGTCCTGCAGCGGCACATCATCCCGGGGACAGTGCTCGCCCTCGAGCCGCTGATCCCCAGTTGGCGTCCGGAATGGAAGATTATCGCCAAGATCATGAACCTCCGGCCGGGACCCAAGCATAGCTGGCGCGTCGGCTGCGAATTTGTGGAGCCGCTCAGCAACGGCCAGCTTCAGGTCTTCTTGCAGAACTCCCAGTAAGCCGATCTCAAGTAGCGGCATTCGCCAGAATGCCGCCGCGCATCGGCTCAGCATCTCTGCGGAACCAGACATTTTGCTTGCGACCCAGGCGCGGCTGGCCTATTGTGGGGGGCTGGAACAGTTCTCTTTAGGAGTCCTCCCATGTCGCTACTGGCCAGGCTTTGCGCTGCGGACGGTTTGGCCGATCCCGTGGCACGGCGTCCGCGCCACCTTCATCTACTCGTCATCGCCGGACTGACAGTTCTTGCTTACTTCTGCCCGTCCGCCCGTGCGGAGCCGTTGCCTTTGCCGGCCGCGCAGCAGGGGAAGGTCAACCAGGCCATGTTGCAGGGCATGATCTTCCTCAAGAACAGTCAGGGCATTGACGGCTCCTGGGCCGCCACGGACAAGCCGCATCGGCTGGGCTACGCCGCCTTGCCGGCCCTGACCTTGCTGGAATGCGGCATGCCGGCCAATCATTCGGTAATCCAGAAAGCCGCCGCCTTTATCAACGAACACTCGGCCAAGGAAGAAAACACCTACGATCTGGCCCTGGCGATCATGTTTCTGGATCGGCTGGGCAGCAACAACGACGACTTCCTGCAGGCCCTCACGCAAAAAAAGGCGATCGACCAGATGATTCAGGTGCTGGCTCTCCGGCTGATTGCCGGCCAGACCGCCACGGGCGGCTGGAAATATGCCTGCCCCAATCGCACCGTCACCCAGCACAATCAGCTCAAGAAAGCGCTGGAGGACGAGCGCCTGGATCGATCCCGGCTGGCGCCCTGGCTCAAGAAGCTGCCTGTGTTTCAAGATCCGGACAAGCTCATGGTCAAGGAGGCGCCCGACGCCAGGAAGACGAAGAAGAAACAAACCCAACCGGAGCCTCCGGCGGCCGAGGACGAAGCCGATAATTCCAACACGCATTTCGCGGCCCTGGCGCTCTGGGTCGCGCAGCGGCACGGCGTGCGCGTGCAGCGCAGCTTCAAGTTGATCGGCAAACGCTTCCGCACCAGCCAGAACCCGGACGGCGGCTGGGGCTACAAGTACCAGTTGGGCGGCGGCAAACCCACCACGGCCACCATGACCTGCACCGGGCTGGTCGGCCTGGCCCTCGAGCGCGGCTTTAATCCCGCCGCGGAGGCAGCCGGCGCCGCGCCGACGACCAATGCCGCGGCCGTCGTCGCAGGCCTGGCCGCCAACCCGAGCCCGCTCAACGGCGTACATGCGGCCAAAACGGCGGAGCAGGCCGTCGCACGCGCCGCGGAGAAGAAGAAACGCACCGATGAGCCCGTGACGCTCAAGGGTTTTCAGGCCCTGGCCAACCATGTCGGCCAACCCGCCGGCCGAATCGAGAATATCCCCCTGGGCGATCTTTATTTCATGTGGGCCCTGGAGCGCGTCGCCATGATCTACGATCTCCAGACCATCGGCGACAAGGACTGGTACCGCTGGGGCGCGGAGATGCTCCTGGCCAACATCAAGCCCGACGGCTACTGGGACGTGAAGACCTTCGGCGACGCCGCCAACGAAGTCATCAATTCGTCTTTCGCCTTGCTCTTTCTCCGGCAGGCCAACCTGGCCGACGACCTGACGACGAAACTGCGGGCGGATCCCTCCGTGCTCGACAAGCCGCTCGCCAGGAGAGATCCGCCCGCGGAGACCAAGGCTCAGGCACCGCCGCCGGCCCCTCCGCCCGCGCCGCCTCCGGAAAACAAAACGGCCGCGGACAAATCGGCCGCGGCCAGCTTGAGCACCTCCAAAACTGCCACGGCGCCGACGACGCCCGAAAAGGCCAGGCCAACTCCGCCCCCGGAGCCCACGGCAGAACTGCGGCCAGCCGCCGCGACGCCGAAAGAATCCAACAAGCTCATCCTCTGGGGCGGCGCTGGAGTTGCCGTTGTGCTCATCGGCGTCGCCCTGGCCCTGGTGGTCATGGGCATGCAGCAAAAGACCACGAGCGACCCGGACCGTGAACCACGCCGGTCGGGGGCAAAAAGAAAAGCCGAGACAGGCACTCGCCGCAACGGCGTAAGTCGTAAGTCCAGTCCGAAACGGAAAGAGGAAACCTGATCGTTCGCCGGGTAGGATGTTGCAGCATTGTGGGCGGGTAACAGGGCCATACAGGGCCACCGTGGCCGCAGTTCACCCGGCGCGGGTTCCGTTCGGCACTTGCCGTTCGGGAACAGCGAGCGCCGGGGTGATTCCGTCAGCAAAACCGAGATCAAACAGCATCCCTTCCGAAAGCTCACCCGCCATTTTCCGGGGCGGCAAGTTGATTACGAACAGGGCCTGCCGGTCTTGAATGCTCAGGGGATCTTGACGCTCCTTTTTCATGCCGGCAAGAATGGTGCGCTGGTGATCCCCAAAATCAACCGTGAGCCGCAATAGCTTGCTGGAACCGGGCACATCCTCGACCTTTTCAATGGTCCCGACGCGAATGTCAATCCTGTCGAGAAGTGCAGCGTCAACTAACGGCTTGATTGGCGCAGGCATAGTGCCCTCAAGGTTGAAAGTTCGGATCACAGCATCAACAACCACAATCCGCCGCCAAGGCCCGCGGCAGCCATGGCATAGACAGCGCCTTTGCGTAGCGAAGAAATGCTGGGTTTCACGCGAGAAATCCTTGAGCCGATCAGAGTTCGATTCGCGTCCGATATGGTTACTTTATTCCTGCTCTCCTGCCCCGCGAAGACTCGGCCGTCTTCCCCGAAGGTCGCGGAGCCACAGCGGAATCTCGACCAAGGCGTTGCCACTCAGGATGAGGGCGCCGCCGAGGAGCAGCCGTCCCGTAACGGAATCGTGCCCCACGACGATCGACAGAGCAGCGGCGAAGACGGGCTCTAACAGGTAGATCAGCGCGGCCCGGCTGGCTGGCACGCGCGGCTGGTAGGTGCTCATCAGGTGTGTGGCCAGCATGGTGCTGAGCAACGTCAGGAGCAGCACGTCGCGCACCACGGCGGGTTGCCGCAGTATCTCCATTAACCAGATCAGCCAGGCGACCAGGTTGCCCTGCCAGGCCGCGAGGCCAACGGCCAGGAACAACGTCGGCAACCCCGTCACGGCGATCAGCACGAGGGTCAGGTGCGACGAGTTGACGGACCGGCCCAGGCGGTCAAGCGAAAGGATGAACAAGGCGAAGGCGAACGATGACAACACGGTCAGGCCGTCTCCGAAACCCATGCCCCACGACTGGTCCGGGTTAATCCCGAGAATCGCCAGGCCCGTGACGCCCAGGGCCATGCCGGCCCCCGTGGCCCGCGTCAGGGGCTGACGGAGCCAAAGGAACGCGAATATCGGCACCCACAGGCTGGCCAAGCTTGTGAAGAAACCGGACAGGGCGGGTGAAGTCGAGGCCAGGCCCCACACCTGGAAAATGTTACCCAGGCAGTTAAACGTACCGAGGAGGAGGCCGACTGCGATCACGCGCCGGCTCGGCTTCAGGAAAAGACGTGGCTTCAAGACCGCGAAGGCGGCCAGGGCGATGACTGTGCGCACCCCTAACAGCGTCAAGCTCGCGACCAGTTCCCCGCCCGGACAGGCGCGGGCCGCTTCCTGCCAGTTCTTGCAGAGCGAGAAGAACGCCGCCCAGCACAGGCACGCCACCACCAACATGGCCGCGGCGAAGGGTTCCGATTGCCGAGCCGGCGCGGCGTCCACGGCGAGCGCACCCGTTTCCTCTCCCACGTCGTGTCCCTCAGGATTGAACTTCAGGTGTCCCGCACCTGTATGTTAAAGGACAACAGATTGCCCATCAGTCGCGCCGCGTGACTACCGTTAAGCGAGGCAACGCAAGTTTGAGTTCAATAAATGCGGCGTCAGTGATTTTCGTGTCGTAAGCAACCAGGCGAGTCAATTTTGGAAGGGATTTGAAAACAGTGATACTTCGATCGGTTATGCCCGTTTGGCTCAGCCACAACTCTTCCAGGCCCTTAAATCCCTTGAGCTTCGGCAGCCCCAAATCCGTCACTTGCGTGCCGTGGAGAAAAAGGACGCGCAGGTTCTCAAGATTCTTGAGCTCGCCAAGGCCCGCATCGGTGACCTGCGTATTCGACAGTTTCAGCTGTCGCAATCTCGTAAGCCCGCCTAGATGCCTTAGGCCAGCATCGTCCACTTGAGTGCTTGTCAGATCTAAATCTTCCAGGCGAGTTAGGCCTTTCAAGTTGACCAGTCCGGGCCCTCCAATTTTTGTGCCATAAAGGGTCAGCTTCCTAAGTTGGGTCAGGTCCTTCAGGTGAACAAGTCCTCGATCTGTGATGGCTGTATACGTCAGGTCTAGTTCGTGAAGATCCTTCAGGGGCTCTACAAGGGCCAGGTCTATGTCAGAAAAATAGACTTCTTCCAGGAAGCTGACCGCTGCCACGGGTTTCCCGGGAAGGTTCTCATCGATAGTTGCTCTTCCCCCTTTTCTGTTGATTTCCGCGAGGGCTCGTTCATAACGAGCCCAGCGCGCATAACCCTGCGGGAACGCCCAGCGGTAAACGGACCAGCGACGATGCAAAGCATAGCCCCCATGACCCAGACAGCCAGCATTTGCTTTGTTGTCGGCATTTTTCCGCCTGACCTGAAAGAAACTGCTGGCCAAGGTGCTCTTTTCGGTCGTCGTTAGACTTCGCCATTTGGCACCGTGATAAGTCCGTCCTCCGTCATTTGCGCGCTTCAGGGATTAGAGTAACTGCGACTTGGCATTCATACCAGCTGCCGGCCCTAAATTTAATGTCCTTCCGCGGGCCGTGGCGTCATCTGGGGGATGCCGGCGGTCAACTTCGATCTGATGTATCAGGCCATGGTCCGCGATGCCAAGGCTGGCGCGGGGAGCAACAAGATTGTCTACTGGTCGAAGTTGTCCGACTGGAAGAACCAGACTCTCACGCCCAACCCGGATGCTGTTTACTTCATGCCGTTCTTCGACACGAAGGAGGTCGGCCCGGTCGTCCTCGAAATCCCGCCCGCCGACCAGGACGGATCGATCACCGGGCTTACTGACCAGTTCAAATCCAGTCGCCCCGACTCCGCGTAACAGCAAATCCCGTCGTTGGTTGCGATTGCGACTGGCGACGGGATTTGAACTTTTAAGGGGGCAACGACGGATTCCAAGGTCCAATACAATCAAGGTAACGATTTCGCCTGTGGACTGATTTCCATGCGGATCAACAACGCCCACCGCCTGGCGTGAAACGAACTCGATGCACATTCCCCACTAGGTTGTCACACGGCTGCTTCCGGCGTGTCCAAGTTGGGGATACTCTGAAACAATCGAGGGGGCAGCCGTGTTCAATCCGTTCACCGAAGTGATCGACGAATCCGCCGATTTCGACCTGATTTTTCAGGCTAAGACCGGTAATCGGGATGCGTTAGAAAAACTGGTCTTCCGGCATCAGGCATGGATTTACAACATCGCTCTGCGGATGGTTTTTCATCCGCAGGATGCCGAGGATGTTACACAAGAAGTCCTCATCAAAGCCATCACCCGGCTCAGCACTTTCCAAGGCGACAGTCAGTTCCGCACCTGGCTCTACCGCATTACGGCCAACCACGTGCTTAACATGAAGCGGCGAGGCGCGGAGATGCAGCCGCTGACGTTTTCCGGTTACGCCGACGCGATCAACGAAACGCCCGATCTCGACCTGCCCGATCCGAAGAGCGTTCCGGTGGACGTGCCGCTGGTCGTCGAAGAGAC
>DASZFN010000772.1:0-6282 GCA_035939715.1 Gemmataceae bacterium
AGTTGCTGGAGCACATGGTTGTCGTGATCGCGGTCCCACTGCCGGGCAAGGTCGCTGTTCGAGTCCGCGAGTTGGGAGAGGAGATGATCGACCGCGTCGTTGCCGCCGGTAATCGGCTGTCTGCGCTTCGACTTCCAGAATGCCCGGATGCGGTTGACGGTAATTTGTCGCAGCCAGGCCCGGAAGGCCCCGTCGCGGCGGCGCTCAAATTTTGGCAATTCCCGCAAGACAACCACAAGAACCTCCTGAGCGAGGTCATCCACTTCGTCGCCGATGCCGGGGACGCGGGACAGCCAGGAGCGGATCAGTGGCAAATAGAGGTCCTGCAGCCGATGCCAGTCCGGCGCATTCGGCCCGGCGTGCTTCAGCCGCTCGAGCAAGCTTTCTGATGTCAGGTTCACGAATAGCCAGAGCTTAAGCGAGTCGCTGCCGACTTTCTATCGTTTGTTAGACATGCAATGTTACCCGCCTGCAAGGACAGCCGCAACAATTCTCCCCGGTATTCTAAAAAACGCGCCCGCATTAGATTCATGAAATTGTCCGCCGAAGACTCGATCGGCCGCAATTGCAAGCGCTGGGCGCCGATCTAGAGGTTCTTCGCGAGTTGGGCCGAGGCGGCATGGGTGTCGTCTATGTTCAAGCCGGCTCGGGAAGTGCCATCTTGATGGCATTGGTCGGACACACCGCGGCACACAGTCCACAGGAAACACAATCGTCCGGCCGAGGCAGCCAGGGAACCGCTCCCGCCATTTCCAGGCAATCGGCGGGGCATAGCAACACGCAATCGCCGCAGGCGATGCACAGCGCGTCGTCTAGTAACGGCAGCTCAGCCATGTCTGCGCGCTATCCTTCGTAAGTCGATGATTGTGACTGGCCAAGGCAGGCGCCCCAAGAAACCTGCCAAACTGGCAAACTTTAATTGTGTCCAACATGGCCACCGTTTGGCCATCTTCCCCCCGGCTCAAAAAGCGTGGCAAAGTGGTTTCCTGGACCCTAAAGTTCAGATTCTGTTCGCGTTTTTCTTCGGAGCCCGCGAGGATCAACCGGTGCTGCTTCGTTCAAGAGCAACCTTGCCGGCTCAGCCGGATTTTTTCGGAGATTCTCCAAGACCGCCATGGACCGCCAAGGGACTTGGCGGACGGATTAATGAGAAATTCCTCATGCCTGGGCGGGGATTTCAAGGGGCGGCAGCCCCTTGCATGGCAAACCCAACCTTTTTTCAGACGTAACTTGCACTCCTGTAAGCGATTATGGCGCGGAATGAGTTTGCCAACCCTGGCAAACTCACTTGGCAAACTGGCAAACTCATTTTGCGGGATCACTCCTCTTTGTCACTCCACCGAAAACAACCTTAGTCCCCTTTCGTATCGCCTGGAAGGAGAGCCTCGTCGCTTGGTTCAGCCGACGTCGGCCACTCGCCCCAGTCGTGCCGCGTTAGAAATCCGTCCACAATTGCCGTCAACCATTCGCGTGGCAAGGGCGGAAACAAAACAAAACTCGCGCCCAGCTCCCAGGCCACTTCCGCCAGCACGGCGTTTTCCGCATCGCCGACGACAATGACCGCCGCCTCCGGACACAGCCAGGTCACGCGCTCGAGGAGCGTCATTTCGCGCACCAGGTCTTTGCCGGCCTTCAGAACGAGGACACTCGGCCCGCCCCGGCGCAGCAGCCGCAGGCACGACTCCTGGCCGCGTGGCTCGCGCAAGGCAAACCGGCGTGTCTTCTCCTGGGCGCACTGGCGGCGGAACAGCTCGGCTAGCCGGCCGTCGCTTTCATAAATGAGAAGCTGCGGATAGCGCATTCTTGTCTCACAGTTTTGAGACCTGCCTGGCAGCAGAACGGCAGGTTACAAACCTGCCCTACGGTTCTGTGATCCCAAGCGCTTCCATGCGCCGCAATAGGCGCGGCCGCCATATTTCCAGGAGTTCCGCCGCCCGGCTGCGATTGCCTTTGGCGCGGCGCAGCGCGAGCCGGATCAAACGCCGCTCCGCCTCCTCGAGTAACCGGTCCAACGGCAAAGCCTTGGCTGCTTCAGCGCCGGCGGTTTCCGCCAGGCGCACGCTCAGACGCAGCGGCGCCGGCAAATGCTCGGCATCAATAAGATCTTGGTCGGTCTTGAGGCAGCCAAACTGCAGGACCGCGAATAACTCACGCAAGTTCCCCGGCCACGCGTAGCCGCGCATAATGTCCCAGGCCTTTTCCGTCAGCCCTTTGACCGGGTGATCCTCGTAGGCGCGTTTGAGAAACTGCTCCACCAGATAGCCCAGGTCTGCCTGGCGTTCCCGCAAGGCGGGGAGCGCGATCACCAGCGTGCCCAGCACCGCATGCAGCTCCTCGACCAGGCGACCGGCCTTGACCTCGTCGGCCGGCGGCGCGCTCATGCCCGCGATGATGCGCGGCTGTGCCGATTCCGCCGAGCCCTTGAGCGCGTCGCAAAGCCGCGCTTGTACATCGCGCGGCAAACGTTGCGGTTCCTTCAGGTAGCAGGTTCCGCCAGATAATGTCCCGCTGCCTATCTCTTCCTTGCCGACCAGCAGCGCGGCCAGCGCCGGCGCCGGCAGCCGCCTGCAATCCAGCGCCATGAACTTGCCCGGTGAAGAGCCGTGCTCATGAATGGTGCGCGCGACCGTCGCCTTGCCGGTGCCGGGCTCGCCAAGGATCAACACGGCAACCCGCGCCTGGCCGGCCAGGCGGACCTGGTCGGCAATCCGTTGATGGGCCGGCACATTGCTGGCGAGTTGTGCCAGAGAGTACCGCTGCCTTCTTCCCTCGCGCAGGGCCATCAGCTTCTCGGGCAGCGGTGCTGCAGCCGCCGGCTGTCCCTGCGGCACGACGGTAATCTTGCCGACGATGCAAAGGAGGCCCTGGTCGTCGTGAAAAGGAAGGAACTCCACATCCCACCAGCGCGCCCGGGCACTCGTTCCGGGGACCAGCCTGCGGCTCTTGCCGGTTTCTCCCTTGAGTACTTCCGGAGGTGGACAGCAGAGCGAGCGCACCACAACGTCCCAGGGATCCTGGGGCAACGGCCCGCGCCGAACACACGCCAGGCCGCGCGCTTCGGCCGCGCTTATGCCGGTCAGGGTTTCCCAGGAACGATTCACAAAGAGGATACGGCGGCGGCGATTGAGCACGAACACCGGCTCACGGGCGCGTTGGAAAAGGGCTTGCCAGCGAAACTCCGCCGTCTCGGGCGGGGAAGTTCCAGAGACGTTGGCCGGGCGCGGCACGCCGGAAGCTTCAGGAGTGCGGGCTTCGCCGGTCATCGCGTCGCAGCCTATCCGGATGAGGGGACAGGGCCCCGCCTAAATGAAAAGAGAGAGCAGAAACAGCACGACCCCAATGCCAACCAGGAACGCGCTCATACGCAATCCCCAGCGCACCGCTTCGGACAGAATATTTTTCCAGCGCTCAAAGCGCGTGGCGCTGTAGACCAGGCTGATGACCACGATCATGATCGGAAGATGCCAGTAAAAAGGGATCGCGGCCCAAAGCGGTGCAGCGTTCATGTGACAGCCTCCTGGGGCAAGTGCTGCCTCTCCTCTCCCTCCAGGAAAGCAGGCCCGGCGAAGGCGTCGTAAATCACCAGGATGTTGAGCACCCCGGCAATCACTGTGTACACCCAGCCCAGGTCCCAGGTCTTGTCCCCTTCGCGCTGCAGGCGATTCAGCTCATCCTCGCCCGGCGTCCGCTCAAAGGTTCCAAAGATGGGCCCGGCATCCTGATGCTCGTCGTAATTGATGTATTGCCATAGAGCCGGCCAGGCCGCCAGGCCGATCCAGAATTGCCCGGCATATTGCAGTCGGTTATACAAATTGGCTGCCGGCACCGGCAGCCCCCAGGGATTGCTCGAACCACCGCGCGACGCGGTGTCGGGCAGAAACACGTTTTTCCAACTCCCTAGCGCCATGCCGTAAAAGAACAGGCCGTAGAGGCAAACCAGGAAAAGCACACCTTTACCCAGCCGCCCTTGATAGATTTGTCCCAGGCCGGGCACGAGCAGGCTCAAAAAGCCGGCCCAGGGCGAGAAGGTGTGCGGAGTGGGAAGGTTGTCGCGCATTATTTCCACCGATCTTGAGCCGTTCCACAGCCCATATAAGCATTCGTTCACGGCCGGCTGTTATTTTAGCGGAGCGCTGCTACCAGGTCCAACCCCAGCTATCGATCAGAACCCAGGCGACGGCCGCCGTGAGCAGCGCTATGCCTGTCAGGCCCAGGAACGTCCGGCCGCGCGTGTCGCGCAACCACGCGCCCGGCCGCCCCAGCTTCGCGGCGACCGAGTCATAGACACGATTGCACTCGACCACAGGCCGCAGCCAGAAAGAAAGCCGCGCGGGAACGACAACACTTGGGTGCCTGTCAGGCGGAGTGCGAAACTCTGGACCCGTGAGCCGAGGGCTGGAAACGGCAGCACTCGCTTGCCTTTCCGCCGATACCGCAGTCGTCGGTTCCCGAATAGGATTGTCCGCTGCAAGCGGAGGCGAGAGCACCGGCTTCGGCGAAATCTCGTTCGTGATTCTTGACACGCCAGGGCTCGCCACAATGATGTTTTGGAAAACGGGCGTTTGGGGGATCTTCTCTTCTACGCCGGATTCCCTTGCTGCTTCCGGCTGAGTCGGCGACACCGATTCGCCTTTCTCTGCCTTGGCCAGTGCCGGCGCCACGCGCTTGGGCGGCGACAACGGTTCTTCGGGCTGGTTCACGGGCAGCGCCAGCATCCTCGCCATGAGCGCGTCCAGTTCGTCGAGCTGCTGCTTGGTAGGATGGTCCGGAAGAACCGGTCGCTCCGGCGTGGACATGAGGCTGGCCTCCTGTTCCCCCGTAGGTCAGGATTGAATCCTGACTATGGCCCGTCAGGATCAGAAATCCTGATCCACGAACATGCCCAAGGGCGGCGAGCCGCTATTGTAACAAGGATGTCGGAACGATTTTACACCAACTGTCCACTGGCGCCCGGGCCGATCCAGCTCCAAGGCGCCGAGGCTCACCATCTGGCTACAGTTTGCCGGCTTCGCCCCGGCGACCAGGTTTGCCTCTTTAACGGCGACGGCCAACAGTACCCCGCTCAGGTTCTCGCGGTTGGACGCAAACATATCGACCTACAAATCGCCGGCGCTGAAACCATGCCGGCCGAGCTTCCCTTCAAGCTGGAGGTCGCCGCTCCGCTTCCGAGGGGAGACCGCACGCAGTTCTTGATCGAAAAGCTCACGGAGCTGGGAGCGACCAGCTTTGTGCCCCTTCGGACAGAACGGACGGTCATCCATCCAGGCCAGGGCAAATTGGAGAAACTCGAGCGTTACGTCATCGAGGCCAGCAAACAGTGCGGCCGGAACGTATTGATGCAGATCGCGCCTGTCTCTGCCTGGGCCGACTACTGCGCGCAGACCACGCTGCCCGCCTTCAAGATCATGGCTCATGTGGGCGCACCGGCAAAGGAGTTGCCGCAATCGGACATGGCCATCGCTGTCGGCCCGGAGGGCGGCTTCACGGAAGAAGAAGTTGACATGGCTCGCCGGCACGGCTGGCAAGTCGCCGGCCTTGGCCCGCGTATCCTCCGCATGGAGACCGCAGCGCTGTTGCTGGCAGCGTGGGCCACGGAACCGGTGGGACGGATTGGCAATCCGTCCTACGAAGCGCATCAATAATCCTGCCTGGGCAAGGCTTTAAGGGCATCGCGCAGCGCCGCGGCTGTCTGAAAGCGTTCGGCCGGATCCCGCCTAATCGCCTTTTTCAATACGGCGACCATTTTCTCGTCGAGCTCCGGTCTGAACTCACGCGGATCCTTGCCTTCGCGGTTCATGTGGCTGAGCAAGGTCTCCATCGACTGCGCTTTCTCCCACGGCAGCCTCCCGGTGATCATCTCGAAAGTCGTGACGCCGAGGGCGAAGAGATCGACGCGATGGTCGGTGGTCGTGCGCTTGATCAACTCCGGGGCCAGATAGTTCGGTGTGCCGGTGCGGTTGCCCGGCTTGCAAAAATCCTTCGTATAAGGAATGGTCAGGCCGAAATCGATGATCTTGACCACGCCCTCTTGCGTGATCATGGTATTGCGCGGGCAGATGTCGCGATGCATGTACTTTTGATCGTGGATGTGCTGTATGCCCTCGGCAAGCTGGCACAAGAAATCAACGCGCTTGCCCTTCAACCCCGGGCTCTGCGTCTCGATGTAGAAGTTGAGCCCCGAGCCCTCGATCAGCTCCATGACCAGGAACTGTTCTCCCTGGGGACTGATGCCGAGATCGAACGTCTGCACAATGTTGGGATGATGGAGAGACATGAGCACCT
>DASZFN010000773.1:0-5266 GCA_035939715.1 Gemmataceae bacterium
AGTAGACCTCCCAGCGGTAGAGGACGTCCGGCGGTTTGCCTCCGCCCATGGGTCCAAAGCCGCCGCGGAAGCCGCCCGGTCCATCGCCGCCTTTGCCGCCGGGCGGCCCAAAGCGCCGCCCGCCCGGACCGCCACGTGGAAAGTCGCCTTCCATGCCGCCGCCAAAGCCGAAGCTGCCCGGCTTGGGCTTTACCTGCTGGTCCGAGACCGCCGTGGTCACAAAGATTTTGTCGCCCCACACGACCGGCGACGACCAGCCAAAGCCGGGCACCTCCACCTTCCAGCGGACATCCCTTTTCGCATCCCAGGCAGCCGGCAACCGGCTCTCCTCCGAAACGCCGCTGCCGTTGGAACCCCGAAACTGCGACCACTCGCCCGCCCGCGCCCCGGCTGACGAAATCGCCAGGCTCGTCCAGAGGATCATGATCACTTTGCGTTTCATGGCGGTGGTCCTTCTAGAGGCTGGAATGAAATCCTTGCCAGTTGAAGAAAGTAACTTGAGGCGCATTAGAAAGTGATGAAAGTCAAGCCTTTCCTTCTCATTGACGATCGACGCGGCGAAAAAAGATGGCCGTCCCCAGATCGGCGGACGGCCATGGTCATTCTAAGAGCGAATTATTTCTGGTCGGCCTCGCGCCGGCCACTCTTCCAGCCGAAGCCGCCTACCACCGGCGGCGGTAGTAGCCATAGCCGTAGCCGACATACACAGGCGGCGGCGGTTCGACCACATAAACGGGGCTTGCTGTGGCGACGCCGGCCGGACAGCGCGTGGCGCTGGCCTGCATTTCCTGAATGACGCCGTCGCTGACGCCGTTTTGCTTCAACCAGATGATGTCTTCCGCAGAAAGCCGAAAGGCCGACGCCGTCGTTCGAATCTGGGCTATGATCACGTCATCTGATACGTGCGACTGGGCCATCTGCGCGACGTCGGTCATTCCGAGGGGACCGTGCGGCGGATTGGCCGCGGCGACCATGGCCGCCTGCTTCGCTTCGGACTTATCGACGGCATTGCCAATCAGACCGCCGGAAACCGCCCCGACCGCGCCGCCGATCAGGGCGCCCGCGCCGGTGTGGCCGGTGGCGCTGCCGATCAAGGCACCCGTGCCCGCGCCGATGGCGCCGCCGCCGACAACGCCCTTGTCCGTGTTGGACATCGTGCTGCACCCGCAGGCCAGCACCACCGGAAGCACGACGCCGCAAGCCAGTTTCATGCGCTTCATATTGAGAGTGTCCTCCCTTCATGAACTACGCACTTGCCACAGCCTGCGCAGGCTAGCAGGGGAGCCAGCGCAGTTCACGAAGTAATATCGGCCAGGTGGGCTCCGTGACATGAAAGCGCTGGCGTGGGTGCTTGCATTATTGTGTGAGGAGCAAAAAAAGCATTTACAATACCGAGCGCATGGTTGCCTCCAGGGACAAAAGACGGAAACGGGACTTGCATGCCCTCAATGATGACGGCATGGTCTTGTGTAATCCCCGTGATAAGGAAGCTGCTCATCGGGCCGAAATGGAAGGTATCGCCACGGCCGATCGCGGCGCGGTGACGTGCCGGAAGTGCCTATCGTTGCTGTCCAAGGGCGGCAAAGATGGACGCCGGGGGGCGCTGAGCTAGGAGATGCGCGCCCACGTCGCCGGGAAATGAGCGCATGGTCGCCTCTTCCGAACAACCCGAGAAGTATACGTAGATCGCTTGCCCGCTGTCCTTCGTCAGCCAGTGCTCACCACGGCCAGTTGATTCTAGTCCACCGCCTCTTTAGCTTATCTACAATTGAAAGCTCTTTGAGGTAGGTAAACTCGCTGCGAAGAACAATCATGCGATCATAATCAAGAACGTCATCCTTCACGGGCCTGTCAAATTCAACAAGAAGCAGAATGCCGCCAACGTATTCTTCGGAATTGTGCCAATAAAGACCAAGCGAATCTGGAATTTTGGGGTCTAGCCCAGGAGCCCCTACTATGCACGGGTCAGGCTCACCAAGAATGGCGATTACCTGCGGGAAAGTCATCCCCGGCTGAATCCGACCGGAATTCTCCTCTGTAATCCTGTCGCTATCATAAAAGAACAGGGACGAAGCCAAGGTCAACCCAACCAAGATCGGAGCCCAAACCAGCTTCCTCTTCAGCAACCACCGCATTCCCCGATTCTACTGTAAGGAAACTCACCCGTCTGCAAGGAATCATAACCTCGGCGGTGCCGGCTTGATCGGCGCCTGAAAGGCGTTGGCGCCCTTGACCTTGACCTTCCGCTTGAAAACCCGGTCGCCACAGGTGGCGAACAGCGTATCGAAATTCTCTCCGCCAAAGCACAGGTTTGAGATCTTGCCGTTCGGCGTGGGAATGATGCAGTTCACGCGGCCGGCCTGGTCGCAGACCTGGATGCCCAGGCGCGTGGCCACGTACAGCCGGCCGTCGCGGTCCACGCGCATGCCGTCGGCGCCGCTGTCGTCGGCCGTGTCGGGAACGTGAAGATGGTAATAGCGCTGCTTGTGGGCCAGGGAACCATCGGGCTGGATTTGATAGCTGTAGACCCAGTGTGTGCGGCTGTCATCCACGTACAGCAGCGCTTGATCCGGCGACAGAGTGATGCCGTTGGAGAACTTCAGGCCGGTGTCCACGACGCGCTTCTGTCCTTGCGGGCTCACGTACCAGACCTTGCTGGGATCGGTGCCGTTCCAGCCTGGCTCGGTGACGTAGATGCCGCCGTCGTGGCGAACAACCAGATCGTTGCCGCGAAAGCCCTCGGCGATCACGGCGGGCTTGCCCTCGGGAGTGTAGGCAACAATCTGTTTCGCGCCGCCGGCGACGGCGTACAACCGGCCGTCGGGACCGAACGCCTGCCCGTCGCCTCGTTTGGAATCGGCGATGAACAGCGTGACATTTCCATCCAGCCCGACATTGTAGGTCTTGCTGCTGGGCACGTCGTTGAAGAAGACTTCCCCTTTGTCATTGACGGCCGAGCCTTCGGTGAATTTGTAGCCCTCCGCCTGGAGCTTCCAGTCCTCGCCGGGAATGAGGATTTCACGGAGTTGCTGCGACCCGCGGCCGGCTTTGATGGGCGCGGGCCAATCTTTCCAGAGCCAGCGCATCGCGTCTGGAAAAACCTTGGTCGCATGCTGGCCGTTGTGGCCGCCGCTGCCCCAGTCGTGCTTCACCTCATAACCGGCGAAGGTCAAGGCGCGCTCCATTTCCTGATTGGCCATCCACCAGTCGCCGCCGTAGATGTTCAAATCCGCGCTGCCGTCTTGCAGGAAGATGCGAATCGGCTTCGGCTCATATTTGCGAATGAGCGTGGGATAGCCATTGCCGCCGCGCAGGCCGACATAGGTCCCGATGGCGCTGAATACACGCCGGAAGGCGTCCGGCCTTTCCCAGGCCGCCGTGAAGGCGCAGATGGCGCCGCTCGAGGAGCCGCCGATGGAGCGGTCGTTGCCGTCTTGCGACAAGCGAATCGGCCGTCCGTCGCCGGCCTTTTGCTTCTCCACTTCGGGCAACAGCTCCTCAAGCAGAAATCGGGCATAGTTGCCTCCCAGTCCGTCGTATTCGTAGCTCCGATTAAAGCGATCCAGCGCCTCATGCGATGGCGCCTGGACGCGTCCGTGCATGACAAACACGCCGATGGTGACCGGCATCTCCCCGGCGTGGATGAGCTGATCGAAGACGGCCGGGGCATTGAACTGGACGCCGTCCTGGTTGACGTGCACGCAGGCCGGCTTGGCCGGATCATACTGCCGCGGCACATAGATCCAGTAGTCGCGCACCGTTCCCGGGAAGATTTTGCTTTTGCTAAACGTGTGTTTGCTAACCTCGCCCTTGGGCGGAGCCTGCTGTTGCTGCCGCTCTCCGGCGTGGAGTAAGGCGGGAGCAAAGGAGAAAACCAGCAGGGATGCAAAGATGGCGTGATGCGATTTCGTCGCCGACATGAGATCTTCCATCGTTTGGCGAAGGGTAGAGTTCGGCCGGGCGTCGGTCTTTTTTTGTGCTTATGCAAAATTGCTCGGAAGACAATCCCGCAGAAGAGCGATCCTGCCAGTCAATCGCCTCCTCTGCCGCTCCCGGGGGCTGCTCGAAATTCGGTGGAATCATCCGAACAAGCCGTCGCCCGCGGTATTCCCCGAATACCGAACACGGGCGAGTATTCTGACCGCGGGGCATGGAGGAACAATACCTCGATCGGGCCCTCTCGTTCAAGAAGTTCCGACTCCGACATGAACAACACCACGGGAAATGTACGCCCGTTGGACTGTCTTGCCGTTGCAGTCGAGTAACCGCTCCCAAATGGGTGGCGTTCAAGCGTCTCAACCACGCCGGTAAGCATGGGGCCCGATCGCATGGGCATCACCGCCTTAAGAAAGAAGAACAGCCAGGTCAGAAGGACTGTAAGGCTGAGCACGAGAACGAGCCGGGCGCCCGGCAGCAAGCCCAGCGCTATGCCGGCCGTGCCCGCCAGCCAGATTGCCCAGATTTTCCAGGACCGGGCCTCCTGCCGTAGAGCAAAAAAGACCGCGTGCGGGCGTGGAGGAGAGTAATCCATCAAGAAGCAATGATTCTTCAGATCAGGGGCAAACCACCCCTCCGGCGTAGAAAAAACATACGAGCCGTCTTTACCGGGGTTGGCCATCGACATCCGCCTCGGGAGCGCGCCCGATCTCGAAAAAGGCGCTTGCAGGGTGAGATCGTTAAAAGCCCATTTTCTCGCTCAGCCAGATTCTTATCTTTCGTGATAGTATCAGCATATGCGAAATCCGCTGAAACGACGGCTTATCTGGCTAGGCGCGATTTGCATCTCGGCCATTCTCATGGCGAACGCTTATTTTCTCTACCTTAACAGCAGAGCTAACTTTGAACGAATCCGGGCGGGCATGACTCTGGCGGAGGTGGAAAGGTTCCTTGGCCCGCCCCGGCACACGCGTAAGCCGGCCATCAACGGCTTAGTGTGCGGTACGCCACGCGAAATGGAAGAATGGTTGTTGAAGCAGCCAACTTTTTGCGGCTGGGTGGATGGTCCTGACCTTCTCATTATAAAATTCGATCCCATGCAGGGAGTTGTCGAAAAGCAGCTTGAACCAGGCAGTACCTGGGAAAGAATCCAGTGGACGTATACGAAGTGTCGGCGCGAACTCGGCATGTGCGCCTGGTAAAGCTGCTTGTCGAGCGGTACTCAATCGACGAGCCGAAGCAGGTCTTGCAGCCGGTCCATAAGGCCTTCACGGGGGCATGCAGTGGTCAACTTTTCGTACGCGATAGCGGCGTTCTGCTGTGCGGCTCT
>DASZFN010000774.1:0-3033 GCA_035939715.1 Gemmataceae bacterium
AAAGATGTTTTTATCGACGGCAAGACGCTGCGCGACCCCCAGCTCGCGCGCTTTCGCACCGAGGAAGCGCGCCGCCTCGAGATCAAACCAGGCAACGGCGGTATAGACATTGTCGCAGTCAAGGAGAAGGATCGCTGGCGCCTGCACAAGCCGTATGAAACCGATGCCGAGGACAGCAAGATTACAGAGCTGCTCGATAAGCTCTCCAATCTGCAGGCCCGGGACAAGGACGTGATCGACAGCGCCGATCTGAAGACGTACGGCTTCGCCGGCCCGACTGCCACGATCACGGTGACGGCTGAGGAGCAAGCCAAAGGGGAGGTCAAGGATGCGCCCAAAAAAACCAGGACTTTCACGTTTGCGCTGGGCAAACACGACACGGAAAAGAAGCACGTCTATGTCCGCACGGACGGCTACGAGCGGATCAATGCCGTGGAAGACAGCGTGCTGCCTCTCGTCGAGCGCCCGGCGCTGGCCTATCGCAGCCGGCGCCTGCTGGATCATGCCAGTAGCGACGTGGCCAGGATAGAAGTGAAGCGTCCGAATGAGCTGTTCGCTCTCGAGCAAGTCAACGGCTCATGGCGGCTCGCCGCGCCGGAACAGGGCGATGTGGACAGCAGCAAGGTCTTTCAGTTGGCCAACGACCTCGGCCGACTCGAGGCAGTAGAGCAGGTTGCCGAAGCGGCCGCGCCGCAGGCTCTCGACCAGACCTACGGACTTGCCAAGCCGACTTTGACAGCGAAGATTTCGCTTACGGATGCCAAGAAGCCCGCGCAGATGCTGCTTGTCGGCAAGCAACGGCCCGGCAAACCAGAGTATTTCGCCAAGCTGGAGTCAAGTCCTGGCATCTTCTCCATCAAGAAAGAACTCCGGGACGCACTGGATCAGGACTCGCTCGCTTATCGTCCTCAGCAAATCTGGCAGCTCAAGGCCGAGGATATCAAGGAAGTACGCATTGCCAAGGCGGGACCGGAATATCGCTTGAAACAGGAGGGAACCTCATGGAAGGTCGCCGGTCCCTTCGCGGCCCCAGCCGTTGCCCAGCTTGTGAAGCCGGTCGAAGACGAGCTAACCAACCTGCGCTGCGAGCGGTACGCCGCCCATGCCGCCAAGGATCTGGCTTCCTTCGGGCTCGACAAGCCCTATCTGCGCATAAGCGTGCAGGAAAGGGAGGTCGAGAAGGCTGACAAGGCCGCCGCCAAGACGGCGCCAAAAGAACGCGTGCTTCTGGTCGGCAAGACCACCGACAAAGATGCCAAAGCGCATTTCGCAAAACTGGGCGACGGCAAAGCCATCTTCGTCCTGGGGGAGAAGGCGATTGCGGCGCTCGATCACACGGCGCTGGATTTTCTCGACCCGACACTGCTGGCACTGGATCAGAAGCTGATACAGCGGATCGACAGCGCGACGGCCAACGGATCACTGACCCTCGAGCGCCAGGGAGAAGTCTGGCGAGTCGCCGGTTCTCCCGCGCCCGCTTTCCCCGCGGATGGCGAAACAATGGCCGCGCTTCTCGGTCTTTGTTCTGGTTTGCGGGCACAGCATTTTGCCGCCTACGGCGGCAAGCTCGATCTGGCGGCATACGGTCTGGACAAGCCGGCCGACAGGATCACCGTAACGCTTCAGCCCTCCGCGAAGGACGGCAAACCAGCTGCCCCGGTGAAGCACACGCTGACGCTAGGCAAAGCGGCCGGCAAGGACGGAGACCGTTATGCACGACTTGACGAAGGCCCCGGCGTCGCCGTGCTTGGCGCCAGCGCCGTGAAGGCAATGACGCACGGCTATCTCGACTTCGTCAATCGCTCGGTTCTCAAGTTTGATGCAGGCGCCGCCCAGCATCTGGAACGACGCATGGACAAGGATGTGCTGGAACTGGCCAGGCATGACGCCGTCTGGCAAATGACGAAGCCGAAAACGGAGCCGGCCGATACCGCTACGATCAGTGCACTCGTGGACGAACTGGCGGCGCTTCAGGCCAAACGTGTCGCGGCGTATCCGGCCAAGGACCTCAAGTCTTTTGGTCTTGATAATCCTAGCGCCACAGTGACCGTCCGGCTCAAGGGCACCAACAGCAAGCCCGCCGAGCACGTTCTGAAGCTTGGCGGCCAGGCGGGCAACGACCGCTACGCGACGGTGGACCAATCGAACACGGTGGTAGTTCTTCCCGGCACGCTGGTCCAGCGCCTGACCGCGCCGCCGTTGCAGTTTCGCGATCGGAATATCGCCCGCGCGGTTGGAATCGACCGCATCAGCTTGCAGCGCGGTCCCCGCAAAGCTGTGTTCGCCAGGGCCGAAGGCTTCTGGAAAATGATCGAGCCGATGGAGGCTGAAGCCGAGCAAGCCGACCTGGATGATTTCATTTCTCAGCTAGCTGATCTTCGCGCCGAACAATTAGCGGCCGAGAAGCCGGCTGATCTGAAGACTTACGGCCTGGAACGCCCCGAAGTCCATTGGCAGGCATTTGCAGGGGGAAAATCCGTTCTCGACTTGCTGGTGGGCGGCGAGGAAAAGGGTAAGGAGCCGGGCGGCGTACGCCACTATGCAAAACTCGCCAATGGCGACGTCGTCTTTGTCTGTAGCCCGCAGCTTAGCAACCGCCTGCTGGGAGAGTACCGCACGCGCACCATTTGGCCTCCGCTGGACGCGAGTCAAGTTGATCGGCTTCGCTTCGGCTACGGGGAGAATCCGTTTGTTCTTGAAAAGCCGGATAACGATTGGCATCTTGCGGGCAAACCCGGAGTGAAGGTGCAGCCGGAGGCTGTTCGCGAGGCCCTGGATGGCCTGGCCGGCTTGAAAGCGGCAAGATATGTGACAGACAAGGGAGCCGATTTGAAGCTCTACGGGCTGCAGCCGCCGCAGTTGACTCTCGAAATCAAAACGCGCTCCGGCCCGCGTGTGCTTCACATTGGTCGGCCGGAAGGCGAATCTAAACGCTTTTACGCACGCGTTCCAGACAACGGTAGCGGCCCGGTGTTCATCATTTCCGAGGCAGATGCGAACCGCATCATTCGACCTCTAACAGCATTCATGCAA
>DASZFN010000775.1:0-4203 GCA_035939715.1 Gemmataceae bacterium
CGTCGCTGAACATGACGGCCAGCGACGTGGCCACCGCCATCCGTAGCCAAAACCTCGACGCCCCCGCCGGGCAGATCGGCAAGCCGCCTGCGTCCCCAGGTCAGCCCTTCCAGCTCCCCATTGACACACTGGGCCGGCTGACCGATCCGCAGGAATTCGGCGATATCATCGTCAAGGTCGCCCAGAGCAGTTCCACGACACCGGGTACTAGGATCGTAGCGCCCCCGCAGGGCGGCTTCGGCATGCCAATTCCCGGTGCAGCCGGCCCCCTCCAAAGCGGCACTACCATGGCCGGCCTTACCGTCGGTGGGATCGGCACCAACACGATCGGCAGCGGAACGCCGAACAACACGACAGGTATCAGTAACATCGGCAGCACGAATCCCCGCAGCACGGTGCCCGGCATCACGGCGACAACCAACCCCACACCCTCCTCCCCTTCCCCAATTGGGACTGGGACGACGAACAGCAGAATTACAGGCGGCGGTATGACGCCGGGCGGCGCAATCTCCAGCGGCGGCGGAACGACAGGGGGCGGCGCAACGAGTAGCGGCGGTGGAACGACGAGCGTCGGTGCTGCAACGCCGAGCAGTAGCACTTCTTCCGGTGGCTTGACCACGCCAGCGTTGTCGCAGTCGAGCTTCGGAACCACTCCCGGGAGCAGCGCGGGCATCGCTTCCAGCCTGTCGACCAACAGTGGGACCGCTACCAGCGCCATGGGCAGCGGAGCAACCAGCCCTCAGGTGTTGGGCCGCCGTCCTGGCCGGCCGTCGGCCAGCATCGTCCGGCTCCGCGACGTGGCCCGCGTCGAGTTGGGCGACCAGAACTACAACCTGGCTTGCCGCTTCGACGGTTACCCCTCCGTGGGCCTGGGCATCTTTCAGCTCCCCGGCACCAACGCTCTGGACGTCGCCAACCGCATCCGGGCCAAGATGGAGGAGTTGAAAAAGGACTTCCCGGAGGGAGTTGAGTACCAGATCGCCTACGACACCACGCCGTTCATCCGCGAATCGGTCGCCGACGTGGTGCGGACCCTGCTGGAGGCGGTGGTGCTGGTTGGGATCGTGGTGCTGATCTTTCTGCAAAACTGGCGAGCCGCTCTCATCCCGCTGGTCGCCGTCCCCGTCGCCATCGTTGGCACGTTCGCCGTGATGGCCGCTCTCGGCTTCAGCCTGAACAACATCTCCCTGTTCGGACTGGTGTTGGCCATCGGCATCGTGGTGGACGACGCCATCGTGGTGGTCGAGAACGTCGAACGCTGGCTGGAGCGTGGCGAGACGTCGCATGAGGCAGCGCGCAAGGCCATGGACGAAGTGACGGGTCCGGTCGTCGCCGTCGCCCTGGTGCTGTGCGCCGTGTTCGTGCCATGCGCCTTCATCAGCGGCATCACCGGCCAGTTCTTCCGTCAGTTCGCGGTGACGATCTCAGTCTCGACCGTTTTCTCGGCGATCAACTCCCTGACGCTGAGCCCGGCCCTGGCGGCCATCCTGCTTCAGCCGCACGGGGCCCGCCGCGACCCGCTGACTTGGCTGCTGAACTTGCTGCTGGGCTGGTTCTTTCGACTGTTTAACTGGGTCTTCGGCGCCGGAACGGCCGGCTATGGGTGGGTGGTGGGCCGGCTGCTGCGCGGCAGCGTGTTGGTGCTGCTGGCCTACCTCGGCTTGCTCGGTCTGACTGGCTGGGTCTTCCAAGCAGCGCCCACGGGCTTCGTCCCGCAGCAGGATCAGGGGCGGATCATCTGCAACATCCAACTGCCCGATTCGGCGTCGCTGGAGCGGACCCGGGATGCCGTGGCCCAGGTCGAGGCGATCGCCCGCCACGTGCCGGGCGTGGCCCATACCGTCGCCATCTCGGGCATTTCCTTCGTGTCGCAAGCCAACAGTCCCAACTTCGCGTCGATGTTCATCGTCCTGGATCCCTTCGAGAAGCGGCAAAGCCCGGAGCTCAAGGACACCGCCATCATGGCCCGGCTGCGGTCGGCTTGGGCCCGCGAGGTCAAGGACGCCCAGGTGATCGCCTTCGGGGCGCCGGCCATCCCGGGCCTGAGCGTCGCGGGAGGCTTCAAGCTCATGGTTGAAGACCGGGGCGGCCAGGGCGTGGATGCCTTGCAGCGTCAGACCGACGCCCTCATCGCCAAGTTGCGGGGCCAGCCAGACCTGGTCGGCGCGTCGACCCAGTTCCGCTCTCGTACGCCGCAGCTCTTCGCCGACATCGATCGGATCAAGGTTGCCTCCCTGGGCGTGTCGCTCCAGGATGTCAACGACACCCTAGGGATCTACCTGGGCTCGCTCTACGTCACCAGCTTCAACGAGTTCGGCCGGTACTGGCAAGTGACCCTTCAGGCGGAAGGCAAGTACCGCAACCGGATCGAGGACATCAACCTGCTCCAGGTGCGCAATAAGTGGGGGCAGATGGTTCTGCTCGGCACTCTGGTCAACGTGCGTGAGATCGCCGGCCCGGTCTACGTCACGCGCTATAACCTCTACACCGCCGCGCCTGTCACCGGCAACGTCGCCCCCGGCGCCAGCACCGGCAACGCCATCCAGGAAATCGACCGGCTGTCCCGCGACACCCTGCCGATTACCATGCAGGGAGAGTGGACCGAGATCATGTTCATGCAGATCCGGGCGGGCAACACCGCCATCTACGTCTTCGCCCTGGCGGTGGTGTGCGTCTTCTTGGCCTTAGCCGCCCTCTACGAGAGCTGGTCGCTGCCGCTGGCGGTGATCCTGGTGGTGCCGCTGTGCCTGCTCTGCTCCATCGCCGGCGTGCTGTTTACCCACAACGACGTCAACATCTTCGTGCAGATCGGCCTGGTGGTGCTGGTCGGCTTGGCTTGCAAGAACGCTATCCTCATCGTTGAGTTCGCCCGGCAGACGCACCTGGAGGGCAAGCCGCGCTTCGAGGCGACTGTGGAGGCATCGCGGCTACGGCTGCGGCCGATTCTGATGACATCGTTCGCCTTTATCCTCGGCGTGGTTCCGCTGGTGATCGCCACGGGAGCCGGCGCCGAGATGCGGCGGTCGCTCGGGACGGCGGTGTTTAGTGGCATGCTTGGGGTGACCCTGTTCGGCATCTTCCTGACTCCGGTGTTCTTCTACGTCATCCAGGGGCTGGGAGAGACGCGGTTGTTCGCGCCTTCCGGTGTCGCCCGGCGCATCGGCTCGCCCCTGCTGGGCGGGCTGTCCGGGTTCGCCGCCGGCTTCCTGCTGGCGCGAATTATTCACTTGCGCCCGGTGTGGGAGATAGTGATCGGCGTTACCGCGGCGATCCTTGGCGCCTTGATAGTCCTGGCCCTGAGGCGGATCGCGAGCCGACGGACTCCGTCGGGCGCGCGTCAGGGACCGGGGACTCCAGGCGTTCACGCTTCGGGTTCGCCGAACGGAGGACGGCCCGCATGATCTCCCATTTTTTCATCGACCGGCCGATCTTCGCCTCGGTCCTGTCCATTGTTTTCGTGCTAGCCGGGGGAGTGGCAGTGTTCACGCTGCCGGTGGCACAGTACCCCGAGGTGACGCCGCCTACGGTGCTGGTAACGGCGATCTACCCGGGCGCCAATGCCACGACTGTGCGCGACACCGTCGGCGTTCCCATCGAGGAGCAGGTGAGCGGCGTCGAGGGCAGTATCTACATGTCCTCGCAATCGACCAACGACGGCGCTTACAGCCTCACGGTGACCTTCAAGCCGGGCTTTGACTCGGACATGGCCCAAGTGCTGGTGCAGAACCGCGTCTCGCTGGCGCTGCCGGTCATTCCCCCCCTGGTGCAGACCGAGGGCATCAACGTCCGGAAAATGTCGCCCAACACGTTGATGATCGTGAACCTGATTCTGCAAGATCCCCAACGCATCCTGGGCGAGGCCGACGGCAAAGACCCCGGGAAACAGGCTATTTACCTGAGCAACTATGCGACCATCTACATCAAGGACGAGCTAGGCCGGCTTCCCGGCGTGGCCGGCCTCACCTACCTCGGCCAGCGCGACTACAGCCTCCGGGCTTGGCTCGACCCCAACAAGCTGGCGACGCTCAACCTCAGCGCCATGGATGTGGTCACGGCCATCAACCAGCAAAATTTGCAGGTGGCCGCCGGGCAGATCGGCCAGCAGCCTGTTCCTCGCGGCCAGCAATTCCAACTGACCATCAACACCCTGGGCCGGCTCACCGACCCGGACCAGTTTGGCGACATCATCCTTAAAGCCGCTAA
>DASZFN010000776.1:0-8775 GCA_035939715.1 Gemmataceae bacterium
CCCTTCTCGAGGATGTGATGCGCCGCGTGCAGGGAAACCGCTGGGCGGCCGCCCAGTGGCTGGGTCTCAATCGCGCCACGGTCCGGAAAAAACTTGGCCTTTACGATCTGTCGCAAGCAGACGCTGTGGATGACCTAGAGCAGGAATGAAATAGCAGGACGGATTGCCAATCCGTCCTACGGGTGCGTGAATTAGCTATCAATCAAGATCGAACGACGGTGACCTTGTTGTGCAGCGCACGTGAGCCACGCAGAGGCATCAGCGTCTCCTGCGCCAGTTGCTTGTGGTAGTAAGTCGAGACCGATCCCGAAAGGATGATGGCCTCCTCGGTCTCTTCCACGTACAGCTTGCGGAGGGCAGGGATGGGACTGGCGCGCAAGGCTTCATCAGCCGTAGCCTGCGCTAAAGAAGACGACGTGGTCAGCATGCGTGCTCCTTCCTTTGGAAACCGCCGTCGCAGGGCCGGCCGCGGGCACTCCAGCCCGTGGCACCGGCGCATGCAAAGAGGGACGACATTCAAACAACTCGACGCGCCGGCCGCCGGCGTCGAGAAAGCGTCACAATTCGGCAAGGATGAGCGCTTGGTTTCAGACCGGGCGCACTGCTCGTCGGCGCATCCCTGCTTCGATCAGACTGATCAACGACATCGGCAGCTACAACGGCGTTTATAATAAGGCGTGTCGCGCGGGAGGGCAATCATTTTATTGAAGATTTTAAGAGCCTGAAACAAAAATGGGGACAGGCACCGCGTCCTGCCGAGCCAGTCCCCATTTTTGTTTCAGGCTCTAAGAGTCATGGGAACAGGTTGCCGGGTTGGCCGCAAAAGGAAGGGGAGCGGCAACCTGTCCCACGAGGTTCACGGCGCCAGGACTGTGCCAGCCGTGCTAATGAAAGGCACGGCTGTACCTCCGCGCCAAATAAATCGCACGACTGGCACAGGCTTGACACCGCGCTGATCTGCCCAAGAAAGCAACGGATTGGATTGGCAAAAGCGGGCGCGAAATTTTGAAGTGCTGCCGGTCTGGATTCTGATCCTGCCGGAACTGGTCAGGATCAGAATCCTGACCTACGGCCGGCTAGTGGTCGAGGTGTTTCTGGAATTCGAGCGCTTCCTTGTAATTGGGATCCGCCTGGAGAGCTTGCTGGAGGCTGCCGCGGGCCGCGGCGTCATCGTGCTGAGCGTGGTGAACAAGGCTCAGATTGTAGTGGACCAGGGCGGCGCCGGCCCCGTGGTCGAGCGCATTGGTTAGATCGCGCACCGCTTCGGGATACCGTTTGGCCTGGTAGTGAAGAATGCCTCGATTTACCAGGGCTTTTGCCAACCCCGGATCAATGTCCAAGGCATGGCCATAGTCGGCCACGGCCTTGTCGAGCTGGCCTAATTCCGAATGGGCCCTGGCACGATTGTAGTACCAATTTGCCGAAGCAGGCTCCAGCACGAGGCAGGCAGTAAAGGCATTGACGGCTTCGTCAAAGCGTTTGAGATGGAAGGCGCACTGGCCCTTGTAGAAGTTCGCCCAGAGGTTATTCGGCTCCATGTCCAGGGCAGCGTCGAATTCTGCCGCCGCCTGCTCCAACTTGCCCGAGCGCAACAGGCTGCGGCCGATGGCGTAGTGTTCCCAGGCGTGGCGCGGCCGGTGCTGGGCGGCGAGGAGCGCTAGCTGCTCGGCCATTTGCGTTTGCCCCAGCGCCTCTGCATAAGCCTGGCGCTCGCGATACAGTACGGGACTTCGACCGAACAAACCCTCCGCCCAGTCGAATAACTGCCACACCTGGCGGCGTGTCTTCTCCACTTCGTCCGGACTGGCCAAGCGTACGCGCAGGTCGCCCCAAATGACCGCCAGGTCCAGATAGTCGGAGCCAATTTGCTTCTCCAGGCGGTCGTCTGGCCCGGACATGTCCAGAATCTCCTGCCGCCTCGACCAGAATGCCCTGCAATCGGCCTCCTTCGCTTGCCAGGTCGATAGGGAGTCGATCTCCTCGCCATAAAGACGGCGCAGTTGATCGACAAAGGCGTGCAGATGTTGGGCCTGCTGCGCGCGACGGGCCTGGTTCAAGTACATCCGCAACTCTGTCTTGAGGTCGCCGTAGCCCGGCAAATTATCGGCCAGCATGAGGCCGTTGCTCAGCAAGGTGACCGCGTCGTTGTACTGGTTTCGTTCCAGTTGCCAGCGGCCTTCATCCAGGGCATTATGTGCCCCTTCCCCCTGTTGCCGCACGAAGGTCAGGGCGAAGCAGCCGACGAGGAGTGCCCCGCAGAGAAGGCTGCCGACAAGCAGCGCATACGGCCTGCGCCGCCGCCATTTTCGCCAGCGCTCCCGGAAGCTTCGGTTCGCAACACCCCGGAGCGGCAAATGAGCAAGATGGCGGCGCAGGTCCTGGGCCAGTTCGGCCGCCGTCTGGTACCTGGCGGCGGCGTCCTGGGCCAGGCACTTGCCTAGCAGGTCCGCCAGGCCCATGCTCACCTGGGGATTGCAGCCGCGCAGATGCGTCCCTGCATCCTCCGCTGGTGGCGGGAGCCGGCCGCTCAACGCTTCGTAAAGGACGAGGCCCAGGGAATAGATGTCGGACCGGCCGTCAACCAACACGCTGATCGGCCGGCCGTCACGCGCGGCGGCCAGGGCAAGCTGCTGCTCGGGAGACATGTAGGCGGGAGTCCCGCCCAGCCAGTCAGGCAACGGTCCTCCCGGCCGAATCGGCTCGCTGGCCAGATGAAAGTCGAGAAGCATCGGCTGGCCGTCCGCTGCCATTAAAACGTTCGACGGCTTCAGATCGAGATGGACCAGGCTCCGCTCTTGCGCATAGTGCAGGGCATCGGCCAGGCAGGCGCCCAGCCAGCAGATCGCCTGGACGTAGGTAGCGCCGGCTAACACGCGGCGGGCCGGCCCTTCGGTCGGCATCGCCAGCCATTCGCGTGACGGCGCCCGGTCAAGCGCCTTCAATAAATCGCTTCCCGAGCGCTTGCCGAGCGGCACCTCGCGCAACGTGCCCAGAACCCAGGCCAGCGTGGCACCGCCGAAGTAGGGCATGCACAGGGCGCGAAGATTACTTTCGGGATGATCCTGCACGGAGTACAGCGGCACGATGTGCGTGTGCTGCATGCGGCCGAGCGAGAGATGCTCACGCCCGTCCTGCGGCGTGACTTTAACAACCACGGAGCGCCCGGCCAGGGACGGCTGCGTCGCCAGGAAAACGCGGCCGCGGCCTCCCCGTCCCAGCTCCTTGAGCAATTGGAAATCACCCAGCGATTCGCCTGGCTCCGGGAAGCGGTGCACGGCCGGCGGTTGTTCGAGCAGCTCATGACAATCCAGGAGAACCTGGAGCTGGGCGCGCCACTCGGGAAAGCGGTCCAAAACGTCCGCCGTGGCGAAGGTTTGCCCGTATTCGCGGCGCAAACAGATTTCCTCGTAAATCAGCTCGAGCGCAGCCTCGGGGTGGGCGCGCAGCTCGGGGTGGCGTTCCAGGTACTCTTCAGCAAGCGGCCGCTCTCCCCACCGCCAGCGCTCGACCATTTGCTCGGCCAGCCTCTGCACGAGCGCAAACGGTCCCGGCGGTGCACCCGCGCCTGCGGAAGGCGGTAGCGGCACGCCGGTCGTTTCCCGCATCTGAAACGTGGAAGAACCCATTTCTGCCTACTTAGCCGAAGTCCAGTCTGCTGGCACGCTGAGAACGTGCCGCCCACAATCCATCAACCAGGGTGTATTCCCGTTGGTGTGCCGCCCGAGTCGTTTAACCCGGAGCCAGCGGCGACGGCGGCCCCGGCAGCAGCCCCGCCGTCGCCACTGGCTCCGGGTTAAACAACCAGCCTTGCAGTTACGGGTATTGCACGCCATCAACCATCACCGTTGGGCCCAGGCAACGGTGTTTGTTTCAAGGCCATCTGGCGGGCCAGTTGCCGCAATATCCGCCGCACGCTTCCTTCGTGCAGGCCAGTCCGCTGAGCAATCTCTACAAGCGTTAGGCCCTGCCGCTTCAGCTCAAGGATCTGGTGATGCGCCGGCGGGCACAGCGTAAGCATGCGCTGCCAAAGATCGTCGGCCTGGACTGCTTCGCTGGGCCGCGGTTGCTTTGCTGGCGGAAGCTGCTCCGGATCCGTGCAGGCGAGGGACTTCTCCAGCTTCACGGCCCTTTCATGCTGCCGAATGCGATCGATAAAACGATGCTGCGTGGCCTTGACGAGAAAGGCACGCAAGTGGGCGGCATCCGCGAAGCGCCAGCCGGCGCTGCGGAAGCCCTGGAGCACGTCGGCCCAGATGGATTGCACCACATCGACCGAGTCGAGCTTGGCGCGCAGGCGTGGCGGCAGTTGCCGGCGCACGACCTTGCGCAGATACGGCTCGTAGGCCAGAAATACCTGTTCCGCGGCCGCAGCGTCGCCACTGCACAATTTCTCGAGCAGCAGGTCCAGTGACTTGGAACTCATTGGTTTTCCAGCCAGGGAGTCTCGCCACCGCCTGGCAGCCACGTCCAGGTTGATGCCTTCCCAGGACCGGCGGCGAACAGCCCTCGCCTCCGTCTTCCCGACAGGCGCCAGAGCGCCAATTCAAACGCCGCTGCCGCCACCAGGCCCGCGGCAAGCCAGGGCGCCACGCCTCGACCAAAGAAGAGACTGACCGATTCCTGGCTCATGGCGTCGATCCGGCCCAGAAAATCGCGCACGCCTTGCTCGACCGGGCGCAGATCCAGCGGCGCCATTCCCGCCAGGACGTCGACCCCCTGAGGCAAGAATACCTGGTTCTCATGCCTTGCCACAGACTCTGCCGTCAGCGTGTCCTCCAGGTCCGTTCGCTCCGTTCCCTCAGCCAAGAATTCTTGCTCGACGGGCGGTTGAGTATGCGCCTCGGGGGAGGCGACGGAAGTCTCGCCATGAATCAGGCCAACGAGGGCCTGGACGGCAATGGCCCTGGCCTGGGCATCAGCGCCGGCCGGCGAAGTTTGCCCATTAGGCGGGGGCGTTGGGTTCGACGGCTCCGCGCGCAGGGCGTTTGCCGTGGCGGCACGTTCCGCCGCCACGACGAGCGAGACATCAACCGTTGGAGCCGGCTGGGGCTTCGCTACGTCGGCGTAGGCAGGTGACGCGGAAGTTGTCGGATTCTCGTAGGCATCGTACGCGGTCTTTGCTTTTGCCGCAGAACTACCATTGTCCGTGTACGCAGCTTGCCCGGTTTGGGCGGCCGGCGCACTGGTTGGGCTATCTGTGTCAATGCCGTTGGCGTATTCACTGGTTGAACCCGGAGCCTGCGTGCTATTGGCCGCGCTGGGAGCAACGGCGGCAGGTCCCGCCTGGTGCGCCTGCATGGCGGGTTGTGTCGCAGGCGCCGAAACCGGTGAGTAGGCATTTTGCTGAGGGCCGCTGCTGGACAGCAAGACGCGCTCTTCAAGCTGTTCCACGCGGAGCGGGGCAACGGCTGGCGGTTTCGTCCTTCCAACGCGGCGCAGCATGGCGGGCTTCTCCCTGCTCAGAGTCCGACACCTTTTGATCATATCGTCGCGCCGGGCGGTTGTCCTGCATTTCTACTTCCCAGTACGCGGGGGGCGGCTTTGCGGTTCTGCCAGCAGGCGTGTCACGAGAGCCGTCCACCCGGTTTGATGGCTTGCGCCCAGGCCCTGTCCCGTGTCGCCGTGGAAGTATTCAAAAAAGAGATTGAGATCGCGCCAGTGCGGATCCTGGCGGTAATTGCTTTGCTCGCCATGCCAGGGCCGCCAGCCCTTTTCATCGGGAAGAAAAATCGACAGCAGCCGCCGGCCGATTTCCCGTGCCACCTGGTCCAGCGTCATCTTCCGCCCCGAACCGGTCGGACATTCGACCAGGAGCTCGTCCCCGTAGAAATGGTGGTATCGTTCCAGGGCTTCAATCAGCAAGTAGTTGATCGGAAACCAGATCGGCCCGCGCCAGTTCGAGTTGCCTCCGAACATGCCCGAATCGGAGTCGCCTGGAACATAGGTGACGCGCTGCTCGCTGCCGGCCAACGTGCAGGTGTACGGGTGAAACTTGTGATAGCGCGACAGCGAGCGGATGCCATACGGCGAAAGAAACTCGTTTTCATCGAGCATATAGCGCAACACCCGCAGCAGTCGCTCCCGCGACGGGATGGCCAGCAAGCGATGGGCATGGCCCGTGCCGCGCGATTCCATGTAGGAGATCTGCCGGCCCAGGTCGGGCCGGTTATCCAGGAACCATTGCATGCGCTTGCGAAAGCCGGGCAAATGCGCCAGCTCCTCTTCTTCCAGCACTTCGGCGGCGATCAGCGGGATGAGACCGACCAGGGAGCGCACCCGCAGGGGACTGGCGGCGCCATTGATCTGCAGATGATCGTAATAAAAGCCATCCTCCTCGCTCCACAGGCCGGTGCCGCCGAGCTGATTCATGGCGTCGGCGATGGCGACGAAGTGCTCGAAGAACTTGGAAGCAATATCTTCATAGGCCGGGTTCGCCTGTGACAGCTCCAGGGCCATCGACATCATGGTGGCGCAGTAGAAGGCCATCCAGGCCGTGCCGTCGGCCTGGGTAAGTTGCGCGCCCTGCGGCAAGCGCAGGTTGCGATCGAAGACGCCGATATTGTCCAGGCCCAGGAAGCCGCCGGCAAAAAGATGTTTCCCCTCCGGATCCTTGCGATTCACCCACCAGGTGAAATTCAACAAAAGCTTCTGGAACACGCGCGACAGGAACAGGCGATCGCGCTTGCCGCGCGGCCCGCTCATCTTGTAAACCCGCCAGCTGGCCCAGGCGTGGACGGGCGGATTGACATCGTCGAAATTCCACTCATAGGCGGGGAGCTGGCCGTTGGGGTGCATGTACCATTCGCGCAGGAGCAGCACCAGTTGCTCCTTCGCGAAACCCATGTCCAGCGCCGTGAACGGCACCATGTGAAACGCCAGATCCCAGGCCGCGTACCAGGGATATTCCCACTTGTCGGGCATCGACAGCACGTCGCGGTTGAAGAGATGTGGCCAATCGTTATTGCGGCCGTTCTGGCGATTCTCTGGGGGCGCGGGCTGAGAGGGATCGCCCTTCAGCCAGGCGGCGACAATGTACTTGTAAAACTGCTTGGACCAGAGCAGGCCGGCGTAAGCTTGCCGCGCCATCTGCTGCTGAGCCGCGGGCAATTGCTGGGGAATGCGCGCGGCATAGAATTCGTCGGCCTCGCCCTGCCGCCGCTCAAACATACGGTCGAAAGGGCGTCCGAAGATCTCCTTCGACGCCACGCGTTCCTCGAAAAGCCGCAGACTTACCGTCACCTCCTCGCCCGGCGGCACGGTCAGCGTATAGTGCGCCGCGGCCTTGGTGCCGACGCGCCCGGGATTGACTGCCGCCAGCCGGCCGCGCACCAGATAATCATGAAAAGCATCCTTGACGTAGGGACCGGCGTTCGGACTATTGAAAAGTAGGGCCGAGTTGGTTTCGTTCTCGGTGAACAGGAACGGCGGCGTTTTTTCATCGGGTCCCGGCGCCGCCGCCAGGAAGAAGCGGCCGAGCGTGATGTGCTCGGCGATAAGCAGACCATCCTCCGGCTGCCGGATATTGGGCCTGGGCCAGGAGCCTTCGTGCGTGCTGCCCCAGGACCAGGTATTGGGAAACCACAAGGTCGGCAGCAAATGCAGCGCCGCCGCGCTGGGGCCGCGATTGGCCACGGTGATGCGGATGAGGATGTCGTCGGGCGACGCCTTGGCATATTCCGCCGTCACGTCGAAGTAGCGGTTGTCTTTGAAGATGCCGGTGTCGAGCAGCTCAAATTCCGGATCAAGCCGGGAGCGGCGGCGGTTCTCGTCGATCAAGCGGGCGTAAGGAAATTCGTTCTGCGGATACTTGTAAAGCGCTTTCATGTAGGAGTGGGTCGGCGTCGAATCGATGTAAAAGTAGCACTCCTTGACATCTTCGCCGTGGTTGCCCTGCGGGCCGGTCAAGCCGAACAGCCGTTCCTTCAAGAATGGATCGCGCCCGTTCCAGAGGGCCAGGGCAAAGCAGAGCCGGCATTCGCGGTCGGTAATGCCCAGGAGACCGTCCTCCCCCCAGCGATAGGCGCGGCTGCGGGCCTGGTCATGCGTAAAATACTGCCACGGGTTTTCGTCCGCCGAGTAATCTTCGCGAACGGTTCCCCATTGCCGTTCGGAGAGATAAGGCCCCCAGCGCTGCCAGTTGGCCTTGCGTAGCTGAGCGTCGCGCAGCCGTTTTTCTTCGTCTTTCATAAGCGAGGAAGTTCCTGCCATGTTCGCCCCCAGCCTGGCCGCGAATGAAGGCCGCGACGAAGGGTGTACAGAGAACTATACGGATTGGACAAACTGGTTCCGAGTTATGGTTTTGAAAAAAATGTGCATGCAGGTTCAGCATCGTAACCCGCAGCGCCAGCAAGGGGCTAGCCAGCAAAGTCCCCTTGCTGGCGCTGCGGGTTACAATGCTGCAAATTCCTGCACGGCTATTTAGTGTGCCGTCACACCGTCTGCTCCTGCACGCCCATGGCCAGGTCACGATGCTCGACCAACACCCGGTGCAGCGTGCTGCCGCCCGCGAAACCGCGCCAGCCCTCGCGCAGGGCGACGTTGATGTTCTTCCACGTCTCTCCCTGGGCTTCCGCAATCGCGCCCATGCGCCGGTGCGGCCAGCAGCCGGTGCGGGCATGGCAGGCGTCGGCCCAACGCAAGACCTGTTCGATGGTCAGCACGGGACGGTCCGAGCCCGGCCGCACGTTGCGCTCGCGCGCGAGCAGCCGGGCCAGCGACAGATCGCCGGGCAAGCCACGAACTCCCTGGCGGAGGGCACTGTCGATGCGCCGCCAG
>DASZFN010000777.1:0-5460 GCA_035939715.1 Gemmataceae bacterium
TGCGGCTCAAGCCGGCGGGCGTGACTTTGGTGAGTTCCAGTCCGGCATAGTGGCGTACGAGAGCGGGTGCCTGCTTGCCAACACTTGGCTCGTGCTCGCATTGCCCTGCCCGCTCCAGCGCCGGCCGGCCCACCGGCCAAAATCGGCGCCGCCCGAAGGCTTGAATTCCAGCCGCGAGTCCGCGATGATGGGATTGCGTTGAGCGCACCGTTCCGGAGAAAACCAATGCAGCCAGAGCAGGAGAATCTTGCCGAGCCCTCGACCTCCCCGCTTCTCGCCCAGTCGACGGACGCTTTCTATCGCAACCTGCCCGAGCTCTTGAAAAAGCACTACGGCAAGTGGGTCGCTTACCACGGCGATGAGTTTGTCGGTGCCGGCCGCTCAGAGACGCAATTGCACCAGGAGTGCCTGCGCCGCGGATGGAAGGAGGACGAATTCATCGTCCTTTACGCCGACAACCAGGCCCTGTACGATCACGAGGAGATTGATCTTCCCTGGCTCCGGTGAGTAACCCCGTCGGCAGGATGCCCCATGCCTCACCTTCTTCGCCGGCTGCCTTTTTTCGACGCGTTCTCGACAGCACAGGTTCAAGCAAATCGAGGAAGCGAAGTTCCTCAAGGAGAACTACTTCGTTCGCTTCCATAAGGTAGAAGCAGCGAAGGACCAGGGCCCGTAGCTCAAATTGCTTTGTGTGAGCACTGGAAAGGAGCAACACCATGAGTGAAGCCGCGCTCGGCGGCCGGTTCACGTTCCCCGGCACGTCCTTGACGGTCCAACGGATAGGCTACGGCGCGATGCAGCTCGCCGGCCCCGGCGTGTGGGGGCCGCCCAGGGATCCAGACGGCGCCGTCGCCGTCCTCCGCGCGGCCGTCGCGGCCGGCGTGAACCATATCGACACGGCCGACTTCTACGGCCCGCACGTCACCAACCAGATCATCCGGCAAGCCTTGCAACCTTATCCGGCAGGACTGGTGATCGTCACCAAGCTGGGGGCCCGCCGCCCGCCTGACGGGTCGTGGCAGCCGGCCATCTCTCCCGAGGACTTGACCGCCGGCGTCCACGACAACCTCCGCAACCTGGGTCTGGACGTGCTCGACATCGTCAACTACCGCGCGACGGGGGCGATCCACGGCCCCGCGGAGGGGTCCATTGGCGAGCAGGTGACGGTGCTGGCCGGCCTCCGGCGTAAGGGGCTGATCCGCCACATCGGCCTGAGCAACGTCACGGCCGCCCAGGTGGCCGAGGCGCAGGCGATCACCGACGTCGTGTGCGTACAGAACAACTACAACCTGGCCCACCGCCACGACGACGCCCTGATCGGCGACCTGGCCCGGCAGGGCATCGCCTACGTGCCGTTCTTCCCGCTCGGCGGCTTCACGCCGCTGCAGTCGTCCACCCTATCGTCCGTCGCGGGCCGACTCGGGGCCACGCCGATGCAGATCGCGCTGGCGTGGCTGCTGCTCCGCTCGCCCAACATCCTGCTGATCCCCGGCACGTCGTCGGTCGCCCACCTCCGCGAGAACCTGGCCGCCGGTCAGTTGACGCTGTCGCCGCAAACCTTAGCGGAGTTAGACGGCATCGCCGCCGCGGCGGCTGCGGTGAAGCACTGATTACTGATTACGGCAGGCTCTCTGGTCCCTTATCCGAGAGTACAGGGGTTCGAGAGATTGGTGAAAGTGGGCCTACCGCTATTGCCGCTGGCTTTCAAGGTTTGCGGGCCACAAGGGCAACGACGCCAGGAATGAGACGATACTCTCCGTAACTGCGCACCTGCCTCACTCGAAACCCGATGTCCCGCAAGATTTCAGCAACCTTCGTCCCTGGATACAGTTGCTGGGTGTGGGTTTCCTCGTGCCGCCGATAGGCGTCACCGACCTTGCGGAAGGACACGATGCGGCGTTGCAACTGCTGCCTGGCAACGTCCTGGCGCAATTCCACCAGGCAGGCCCAATCTTTTCCTTCCATGAACTTTTGCGTGATGCCCTCGCAGCGACCGGGTTCCGCCACGTCGAACACCAGGACTCCCTTCGGCGTCAGGGCATCGAACACTCCCTTGCACACCCGCTGCAACGTCCGCAGCGAGTTCTGCGGATCAAACAGGTAGTTGAAAACTTCTCCCAGCGCCGTAACTGCCCGGCACGCTGGCACCGGAAACGCCAGGAAGGACTGGACATGAAATGTCGCTTCGGGAACCCGTTGGCGGGCCAGCTCAATCATGGCCGGGGAGATGTCCACGCCCACGACCTCATACCCCGAATCGGCGAGTGCTCTGGCCCAAATCCCGCTGCCGCATCCCAGGTCAACGACAACTCCTGCGCTGATGGCGTTCTGTCGGAACAGGCTCAAGAGGCCAGGCGCCGAGCCTCTGGCAAACTTGCCGAAGCCAGTGTCATGGATGTAGGCGAGGTCGGCTTGGTAAGCATCCGCCTGGGTCATGGTTCGCTTGCTCTACTTCCTTGCTTCCCCTTGCCGGTCATGCGTGCTTGTCATTCTACCGAGTGGCAGCAGGACTTGCCGGACCATGAGAGTTGATCGACCAGGAACTCGCCGGACATGACTGCCACGATCCGACCTGAAGCCCTCACCGACCACGAAGCCATCCGGCACGTTCACCGGCTCGCTTTAGGCCAGGATGCCGAGGTTCGGCTCGTGGAGTGTCCTCCGGGACGGCGCTTTCGTCAGGGCCTCGCTCGTGGCTGAGCAGGACGGCAAGGTCGTCGCCGCCCTGATCGTGGTCGAGACAGGCAGAAACGCCATCGGCGTGGAAATCGATTCGGTTTACGTCACGATGGCAAAGCGCAAGCTTGCCGGCTGTTGCTCCGTCCGGCGCATGTTCGGGCCGCTGGAGTCCGAATTGCTCGTCGATTATTCAAGCCAGGCTCAGCTTCGACGAGTTTCTGATCCTTCGCTTTCGGGCCAGCAACCAGCCGCCGTACTCGTTTGAATGGCTCGACCTGAAGGCCACCAGCCTGGATTACGGCGCCATTTTGACGCGGCTCTCGCGAGAGTATAATCGACGCTTTCGAAACGGCAGCGGCGGCGACAATCCCGCCGAACCTGCGCGAATGTCGCCCGGGGGTACCGTCTGTCAATACGGATAAACGTTATCCGAAAAGGGTATTTTTCTACAAGTCACTGAAATGAGAAAGGTAACGATGACTGTCCCCTTGGTTTCCTCTTTTTCAACGGTCTGTTAGCCCCCCTGCGGTTTGCCACCACGCAGCAGCCTCCTGGTTGTTCCATCGGCCTGCGTCCACGCACCGCGCCAACGCCTCTCCAAGACTTCGCGCATCTTGAAACCGGTCCTCGCGTCGTTTGGCAAGACAGTGCAGCATGATCTCTTCCAGATCCCGTGGTGTCCCCGGCGCGTGCTGCGAGGGCGGGGCAACCTCGTCGAGCGCGTGCGCGGCGAGGACGGCGACCACGTCCGCCGTCGGGAAAGGGGGTCGGCCCGTCAACAGGCAGTAGGCGACCGCGCCGAGCGAGTAAAGGTCGCTGCGCGCGTCCACCTGGTCGTAGTTACTGGCTTGCTCGGGCGACATGTACCACGGGGTGCCCCGAATGACACCCGCTTGCTTCGCTGCGGAACCGGCCGCAGGCGCATCCGCCCGTTGTTTGACCAGCCCGAAGTCGAGCAGCTTGGCCACGTCAAAGACCCCGCCGCGCTCAGCCGCAAAAATGTTGGCCGGCTTGATATCGCGGTGCGTCAGGCCGGTCGCATGCGCTTCCTCCAGAGCCGCGCACACCTGGCGCAAGAAATGAATGACGCGCCCTGGCGGCAACGGACCATACCGGGCCACCAGCTCTTGCAGGCTCAGGCCCGGCAGCAGCTCCATCACGTAGTAGAACGTGCCGTCGTCGGCATGGCCGTAATCGTAAATCTCCACGGTGTTCCAGTGCGTCAAGCGGGCGGTGGTTTTGACTTCTGCCTCAAACTGCATGAGCGTCGCGGCATCGGTTTCCTGTCCCGGCCGGATCAGTTTGACGGCGCAGGGACGTTTTAACAAGACATGCTCGGCCTTGTAGACGACGCCCATGCCGCCCCCGCCGAGCATTTCCAGCAGCCGGTACTGTCCAAGCTGGCGTGCATTGAAGGCTTCGCGTCGTGCCGCGGTGACGACGTGCGTGCCATAGATGGCGACCAGAGCTGCCATAAGGGTCAGAGGAACATGCCCGCCGCTTTTGTCGGCGCTGAGCAAGGCGCGCACTTCAGGCAGCCACCAGCTCTGCACCGCCACAATACCGTAAGGGATGCACGCCGTCGGTACCAGCACCGCCGCGGCGCGGGGCCAGGTATTCGGCACGAAAATGCCGTAGGCCAGGAGCACGACGCACCAGGCGGCCTGATAGCCGTAGACCACGGCGATGCCGGAGCCGATGTCCCCGTCCTGCGCATAGGCAGCCAGTCGCGTACTCATCATCAGCACGAGCTGAATCAGCGCAACTCCGAAAATGGTTAACTCAAAACCGCGCAATTGCAGAAGCGCAAAAGGGCGCGCACTCCGTAACATCAGCAGGCACACCAGTACCGCCAGCAAGATCGTCGCCCGCAGGTACCACCTGGTCAGCTGGCCAACCAGGAGGCTTTCAAGGAACGCCGCCGCCAGCAGGACGAAGACAATGATGGCAGCCGCGCTCAGGCGCTGGCGGAGAAGCTTGACGGTCTCGTCGCCGAAGCGCGGGCGTTGGCCCTCGACAAAGTGGATGCGCGGCGCGCTCGGCGAACTGGACCGGTCCGGCGCCAGGGTCGGGGCCTCGGCAAGGGATTGCTTCACTTTCTGCGTCGTCCTCTCCCATCAAATTGTCGGCGTTTCTCATGGCTGCCGGAGCAGCACATTTTACCTTTAGACAAACCTTGCCGCGCCCCATGTTTCTCGAAATCTTGATGAACCGGCTCTCGCAAGGCTGCTGATCATGAGGGCTCATTTGTTGGTTTCTGCAAGGGGTGGCGATGATCGCTCTCAACAGCTCGCAGCAGCGCTCCATTCTCATCAACTTCCCGGCTCATCAACTTCCCGGACATTCATCGTCGGGGCTCTCCTGGGGGCGTCGGTAGCCTACCCGCTGTTGATAGCGGCCAAGCTGACCGGCAACCTGCCGGACCATCTCACATGGGCCCACGTCTTGCTGGGCCCCCTGGTCGGGTACGGCCTCCTCGTGGTCATGGCTCGCCTCCCGGCTCGACCTGCAGAAGGCCAAAAAGGAAGAACAACGGGCCTAAAGCGCGCTCCGGGCTCAAGGGGGCTCAAGCTTTGTCCTCTTTCGGTTTTTGAGACGCACAGGGCTGTTGCGGGGATTAGTTTAAGGGTCTAGTGCAGAATGAGGTCAAGCGAGGCCTCAGGCAATTTCGGAAGCTCGATCCCCAATCGCCGCGCGAGGTGCCAAAGGATCGACCCATCTACGTGAGGCTCCGGAAAGTCGCGTTCGGAGGCCGACTTTCGATAGAGGTTGCACAATTCC
>DASZFN010000778.1:0-2343 GCA_035939715.1 Gemmataceae bacterium
CATGCGCGAGCCAGCCGTGGTTATAGGTAGTAGATGTATAAAGTTTCCCTCCATCCGCTGTGACTCCGAGGCGCCAACTGTGCGTCAAACGAATCGGGAAGCGGTGTTTGAGCTTGCCATTGCCGGTATCCCAAACGGAAATGGTGTGCAGGCGCTTTTCGGTTTCCAAGGAGATGCCGATCAAAGTGCTGCCGTCCCGCGAGAGAACAAGCGCTTCGATGCCGGTCGTATCCCCTTCGAACGTGCAGCATTGCTTTCCGGTCGTGGTGTCGAAGAATTGCAAGGTCGTTGTCGGTGCGCTGCCAAAGGCGGGAACCGGCCCAATCTGTCCAGCCGCCACGGCCAGAAGCCGGCCGTCGTCGGACATGGCCTGATGCCAGTAGGTCTCCTTCCTCTTGAGCTCGATGGTGCTGGTCCTGATGCGTTTCGCCATGTCCCAACGGCTAACCTGGCTGCCGCCGGACACGGACAGGAGCATTTTTCCATCCGCAGAAAACCGTATCGTGGCATCCGCAGGAATCGGGCTGGCCCATCGGGCAAGCTCGCCCCCCGTTTCGGTGCTCCAGAGATAGATCGTGCCCCTATCGCTGGCGCCGATGACTTTGCTGTCGGGTGAAAAAAAGCGTCCCAGATCGTAAAGGGGAACCCGCCTTCGGCAGGAAAACGGTGCAGCACTTTGCCGTCTTTCGAGTCGCGAAGATAAATACAACTGACTTCTGCGCGGGGATTCAAATAACGGCAATCGAAAACCGCCGCCAGCAAACGACCATCGGGAGAAAAGTTCGCGCTCGTCATCCCACCAGGGCTGGTTCGCCAAAGTAATTTGCCCGAATCGGCTTGCCACGCGCAAATGCTTCCGCCAGACATACTGTGCGTTATCAAGACCCGGCCGTCGGGGGATAAAGCCATGGCTTCCACGTCGTCATGGCGAAAGCGCGCTGTCCCGAACCGGGCAATCACCCCCTGCGGCAGTGGGTCGCCGTACAAATCCACGCTCGGTTGTTTGTCTTGTGGCGCAGGTTTAGCGTCGCGCGCGTTCGCCTGAAGCTCGCGGCGAAACGGGGTGGGTTCGGCTGTGACCACTTCATACGCCGCCATGCCCACACCGGCGCCGAGCAGGCCCAGACCCAGAACAAACGTCAGGGCCGGTTTCAGTTTGGTCAGCGACATGGCTTTGAGGGCTCCCTTCATGAGGACCGTTACTCGGCTGGAGACGATCCCCGCGGTCAGCGTTTTGCCGGCGGCGAGATGCAGGGCGGCCGCGGTCGTGGCCCAGGCGAGGCTGGCTGGGATGGCCGCGGCCCCGGCTTCCGCGCAGAGTGTCGTCGCCGCCCAGGCCGCCGAGAGCAGGACGCCCCGACGAGCCAGGCGGGCTTGCAGCATCTTCCGCGCGCGTGCCAAACGGCCGGAGACGGTTCCTTCTTTCCAACCCAGTTCCCTGGCCGCTTCCGACTTGGTCTTGCCTTCCAGGCCGCACAGCACCAAGGGCACGCGATATTTCGCGGGCAGATGATAGATCTCCTCGTGCAACAACGCCTGCAATTCCTGGAGCGCCTGGGCAGGCGGAAGCGCCCGCGGCGTCGCGGCGGCCTTACGGCTCTCATGGGCCTGGCGTCTGGTCGCTTTTCGTCGTGCGTTCATGGCCACCCGATAGGCGACGCCATGGAGCCAGTTTCCCAGCCCCTGTCCCCGGCGCAAGGAAGCCGCCTTCAGGGCCAGGACGAGGAAGCTGGCCTGAAAAGCATCCTCGGCATCTTGTTCGTGGTGCAGGATATGCCGGCAGACGTGCCACACCAGCCCGCCATGACGGCACATGAGAGCGGCAAAAGCCGCTTCCTCACGCCCGCGCACAAACTGTTCGAGTAACTGGGCGTCGCTCAAATCCCTCGTTGCCTGCGCTTCGACCAGTCTGCGCAGATGACGTAGCAACGGCTCAAGCTGTGCACCCTTCATCGCTGGCGTTCTCCGGAAAAGGCCTGCCACCTTTATACTGTCGCCAGGCGGTCGCGCGGGTACAGTTTTCCGAAAGGCTACCGGAGGCGCAGGAGCGTTGCGCGCGGGAGAAAAGGTGTCAGCCTTTACTGATGGGACTGGGGAGCATGCTCCGTCAGAATGGGAGGACAGGTGACGGTCTTCGCAACCGATTGGCCGGTGAGGAATAACGGATAAAACGGGTCCGTTAGAGCGGTCCAGGAGAGCCACAATGAACGGCCCTTCCGCGCGGCTTCTCGGCAGGGAGGGCCACGTTCTTCTTGCGGCCACGTTCGCGCGGGCGGCGGAATGATCGTTACTGCTGGTACTTCTTCGAACGGATGACGCCCGTGTACGGATCGATAAGGTAAT
>DASZFN010000779.1:0-2872 GCA_035939715.1 Gemmataceae bacterium
GATCCGAGAAGCCGCCGGATATCCAGCGTGTCTCGTTCCTGCTCGCGCAGCAGCAGCCGCAAGGCAATCCGCCGCCGGAGCGCAAGCCGGCGCCGCCAGGCGCCGTCTTCCAGGGCGCCAGTCAATCGGATGTGTCCAGCCTGATCTCCGAGTTGAACAAGCTGGCGCCGCCCGCGCGCGAGGCGTTTATCGAGATGCAGAAGACGCTCGAGCGCTATGAGCGCATGAGCCCCGTGTTTGAAGACACTTTGCGCGAGTTCCGCGATCTGGCCAAGGCCTTGCGCGAAATAACGCCGGATGTGCGTGAATTCGTGAAGACAACCCGCGAAGCCATGCCCGATCTCCGCCGGGCCGCCAACGAAGTCGAAGTCACGGCCCGCAACTGGGGCCGGTTGGGCGAGCGTCTCGACGTTTTGCTGCAAACCAACCAGGATAAGCTGGTCAAGGCTCTCGACAACATCAACGAGGCGGTCTCCCGCGTCATCACGGTGCTGGGCGACGAAAATCAGCGCAACTTCGCCACCATCATGCGCAATACGAGCGCCGCCAGCAAGAACCTGGAGAAGACCGTGAACCGGTTCGGCGAATCGATCGACAAGGCCGACCAGGTGCTATCCAATCTCCAGCAAGCCACCAAGCCGATCGCCGAGCACAGCGAATCGGTCATGCGCAACCTGGATGAAAGCAGCGTGCGGCTCAATCGCACGCTCGCCGAGCTCAACGAACTGCTGCGCTTGATTAACCAGGGAGACGGCTTCATTCGCCGCGTACTCTCCGACCCGACCCTGTACAATAACCTCAATGCCGCCGCCGACATGCTGGCCCATAGCATGCCGCGCGTGGATCGCATCCTGCACGACATGGAAGTCTTTGCGGACAAGATCGCGCGGCATCCGGAGTCCCTGGGCATCGGCGGCGTGGTCAAGCCCAGCGCCGGTTTGAAAGACGCGCCGACCAACCCGCACTGGCACACGCCGGGACACTGATGGTGAAGCTGCCCATCTACCTGGATAACAACGCCACGACGCGGGTCGATCCGCGCGTCGTCGAGGCGATGCTGCCCTATTTCACCGACCACTACGGCAACGCCGCCAGCCGGCACCATCGCTTCGGCCGCGAGGCCGAGCACGCCGTGGAAGAAGCACGCGCGCAAGTCGCCCGTTTGATCGGTGCGAGTCCAAAAGAAATCATCTTCACGAGCGGCGCCACCGAGAGCGACAACCTTGCTATCAAAGGCGTGGCGTCGATGTATCGCAACAAGGGCAATCACCTGATCACGGTTCGCACCGAGCATCACGCGGTGCTCGATTGCTGCCGTAGACTGGAACGGCAGGGCTTCGAGGTCACCTATCTGGCCGTCGATAAGTTCGGTCGGGTCACGGCCGAGCAGGTGGCCGAGGCGATCAACGAGCGCACGATCCTGGTCAGCGTCATGGCCGCCAACAATGAGATCGGCACGCTTCAGCCGATCAAGCAAATCGGCGCCGTTTGCAAGGAGCGCGGCGTCTTCTTCCACAGCGACGCTGTGCAGGCCGCAGGCAAGCTGCCGCTCGATGTGGAAGACCTGGGCGTCGATCTCGTCAGTTTGACCGCCCATAAACTATACGGGCCCAAGGGCGTCGGCGCGCTTTACGTGCGCAGCAGAAATCCGCGCGTCCGGCCGGAGCCGCTGCTGGACGGCGGCGGCCATGAGCGCGGCTTGCGCAGCGGCACCTTGCCTGTGCCGAGCGTGGTCGGCTTCGGCAAGGCCTGTGAGCTGTGCTTGCAAGAGCTGGTAGAGGAAGCACCCCGCCTTACCAGGCTCCGCGAGCGGCTTCGCCAGGTAATCATGGAACGGCTGGATCATGTTTTTCTGAACGGCCATCCGAGCGAACGATTGCCCGGCAACCTGAACCTCAGCTTCGCTTACGTCGAAGGCGAGGCCCTGATGATGAGCATGAAAAACATCGCCGTCAGTTCCGGCTCCGCTTGCACGTCCGCCAGCCTGGAGCCGAGCTATGTGCTCAAGGCCCTGGGCGTGTCCGACGAGCTGGCGCACAGCAGCATTCGCTTTGGCCTGGGGCGGTTCAGCACGGAAAAGGAGGTGGATTTCGCCGGCCAGGAAGTTGTCACCGCCGTCAAGCACCTGCGCAGCTTGAGCCCGGATTACGAAATGGCGCAAAAGGGCGTGTTTACGGCCTAGCCTTTGCGCTGGCTGGCGAAGTATAATAGAAGTGTGAACTGGGGCGCGGTTCCGGCTGTGCCCATGTCCAACAAACAAGCGCGAGTCTGGTAAAAGGAGAAGATACGAATGGCCATCAGCGTGACCGAAAAAGCCGCCGCGGAAGTCAAACGCATTCTCAGCGAGCAGCAAGAGTTGCCGGAGAAAGTTTATCTGCGCATGCGGGTTGTCGGCGGCGGCTGTAGCGGCTTCCAGCACAAACTCGACCTCGATCCCCTCGTCAACCCGAAGCTCGACGAGGTCTTTGAGTTCCACGGCATTCCGGTGGTCGTGGACAAGCGCAGCCTGATGTACCTGAGCGACGTCACCGTGGATTTCCACGACGACCTCAACCGCCGGGGCTTCAGCATCTCCAATCCGAGCGCCAAGAGCACATGCGGCTGCGGAAGCTCGTTCTCGATGTAAGCTTGCCTGCCGCGTGACAAGTGAAGAGATAAAAGAGCGCCTCGGTTTGCCGAGGCGCTTTTCATTGGCTCTTCGGAGAGGGCACTTAGCTCAGTGGCTAGAGCACCTCGCTTACACCGAGGGGGTCGGGGGTTCGAAACCCTCAGTGCCCAATGTGGCAAGGATTAGAACGAGGCAATCCGCGGCCTGTGGATCTGCTTCTATCCCAACTCCAAGCGAGCCCACTCCCATGTCAACGCGCGTCCA
>DASZFN010000780.1:0-13915 GCA_035939715.1 Gemmataceae bacterium
ATAGCCGGAAACGAGCCACCAACATGCCGTTGGCACTTGCCGGCACAGTGAGCTGAACGGGCGCGTCCGGCTCCTTTCAACAACCACTCAAGCGCAGCAGCATATCGGGGTCGGCCGGCTTGGTAAGGAGGTAATCAAAGCCAACCTCCTTGGCACGGCGTTTGTCTTCTTCGCGGCCGTAGCCGGTGATGGCGATCAGGCGCGTCTGCGCCGTGGCCGGGTTTTGCCGCAGCTCGCGGGCCACGCCCCAGCCGTCCAGACCGCCCGGCAAGCCAATGTCCGACAGCACCAGGTTCGGCTGCCAGTGCTGCGCCGTGTGCACCCCCTCGACCCCGGTGTGCGTGACCGTGACCTCATGCCCGAGTAATTGCAGGAGCAATCGTAAGCTCTCGGCGGCGTCCTGATTGTCCTCAATGACCAGGATGCGCAGCGGTTTCCGAGCCGGGGCGGCGGCCGCCCGTTTCTCGGCAAGCGCCGGGGGCTCCTGATCCATGGCGAGGCAAACACTGAACTCGGCGCCGCGCCCGGGCCCGGCGCTGGTCGCCTCCACCTGGCCGCCATGTAGTTCTACCAACGAGCGCACCAGCGCCAGGCCCAGCCCGAGCCCGCCCACGGCACGCTGCAGTCCTTGATCCGCTTGTGAGAAAAGGTACCACAGTCGCGGCAATAGTTGCGCGTCGACGCCGGCACCGTCATCGCAGACGCTGAGCACGGCCTGACGGTGGTCTTGATCCGTTCGGACGCGGACGATTACCCTTGAGCCGCCGCCCTTGAAACGAATGGCGTTGTCCAGAAGATTATGGAGAACCTGCGTAAGGCGCGTGGCATCCGCGAATACCCAGACCGGTGTTTCGGGTGTTTCGACCGAGAGCGCCAGTCCCGCCTCTGCCAGCACGGCGCGGTGATCCTCTGCCGCAGTCCGAATCAGTTGCGCCAGGTCGAGCCGTTCCCGATAAAGCTGGATGCGACCCGTGGAAACTCGGGCCACCTCAAGAAGATTATCCAGAAGTCTGGAAAGCTGCAGAAGCTGACGCTGAATGGTGTCCAGAGCCTGCTCGCGCTGCGCGGCATCTGGAGTCAGACGGGCGATGTGGACACTGCTGAGCACAGGCGCCAGAGGACTGCGCAACTCGTGCGCCAGCGCCGCCAGAAACGAGCTCAGCTTGCGCAGCTCAGCCTGGGCGAGCTTGTCGGCCTGTTCCCTCAAGGCTTCTTCGAGAGACTTTTGTTTCATGGTCACGCACCGGATGACCGTTCTCGGTGAGTGGGCAATTCCTTACCCACGGTCTGTAATTCTGAGCTCCGCAAGCGCCGCCGAACGATGTAACGCGGCCGGCATCTTCTGCGAAGCCGGAGCCTCTTGTCTGAAACTCGGTCCGAAAAAGAATGCCCCCCCGATCTACTCAAAGGAGCAAATGCGATGCCGTCCTTATTCTTGCGGATATTCCGGTGAGACCGCCTTGGTTTCAAAGAGTTGCTTGAAGCGCGTCAGGACTTTCTCCAACTGGTCGCCATCGAGCGGTTTGACCAGGTGCAGATCGATGCCGGCCGCGCTGGAGCGCTGCTGATCCTCTTCCCGATCGTAGCCGGTGATGGCGATCAGGAAGGGCCGGCGCGGCCTGGCCTGCTCGCGCAAGCGTTGGGCCACTTCGAGTCCGTTAAGTCCAGGCAGGCCGATATCCAGCAGCATCACATCCGGCTCGTAAGTTTGGATCGTTTCGAGAGCGGCCTCCCCGCTGGCCGCGATTTGACAATCGTGTCCGCACAGGCGGAGCAGCATGGCCGTCGTGGCCGCGGTGTCTGAGTCGTCTTCAACAATGAGCACGCGCAAGGGCAGGCGTTCCTCTACGGAGGCAGGAGCACGGCCACCCGCCTCCGAACGATGTGCAGTATCCATGGGCTTCCTCGCTGGTACATTTCCGGAACGATTCTTGTCGCAAGACTTGCAGGAACGTCGAGCGCAGTCCTTCGTGAGACGCGCGTCCAACTAACAGTTTATCCTAGTCTTCAGAAATTCGGCCTGCAAGAGTGCCTGAACTGCGATATTGACTTGGCCGTTGGCTTCGACCACGATGGCAAGATGGATTCACTGGAGTGGTTTCCTTCGCTGGGCAGCCCGGCCTTTGTGGGAGTGGTAGGCGCCGTGGCGGCGGTCCTGCTGTTGGCGCGGCGCTTTGCCCGCACGCCGACGGCGCGCAGTTGGCCGCTCTTGATCGTGCGCGGAGCGGTGTTGGCCGTCTTGCTCACGTTGTTGCTCAATCCTGTACGCATCACGGAAAACCGCTTGCCGCCCGTTGCCCCGGAAGTGGTCTACCTGGTGGATTGTTCGCGGAGCATGGCGCTCGAGAAGCCGTTCAGCCGGCTGCAGCAGGTCAAACAGGTCATTGCACAGAGCAATGGCTTGTTGCCCGGAAAGACGCCGGCGCACACCAGCTTGTATCGCTTCGGACAGGACCTGCTTGCACTTAAAAGCACCGATCAACTCGACGCCAACGACGATGCCACGCGCTTGCATGAGTCGCTGGCGCATCTCCTGTCGCGCTTCGAGACGCTGCCCAAGAGCGTCGTGGTGTTCTCCGACGGGAGAACCACGGAGCCGGGCGACGCCGCCGCGGTCGCGGCCGCGTATCGCCGGTTCCAGGTGCCCGTGCATGTCTTTCCCGTGGGCGATGCGAATACATCGGCAGACGTTGCCATTCAAGATGTGCTGGCGCCGCGGGATGCGCCCCCGGGCAGCCGCGTGCCGGTGCGCGTGCTCACGCGCAGCCACGGCTTCGCCGAGCGCCGGGCGGAGGTGCGCATCCGGTCGCTCAGCGATCCGCAGCGGCCGCCGCTGGCCACGTTGCCGATTACCCTGAAGGACGGTCAGCAAGAGCACGAGCTCATTCTGACTCACGACCCCGCCGCGGGCCAGTTGCTGGTCGAGGTGCCGCCCCTTGAGGGGGAAGCAACCGAAGAGAACAACCGCGTGCCTTTCCGGATCGGCGCCCGCAAGGGAAAGATCCGCGTCATTTACATGGAGGGGACGATCAGCCCGCCCGGAGAATACCGCTTCATCCAGGACGCGCTGCAGGAAGACCCGAACATCGAGTGCGTTTGCCTGGAGGTCAACAACCAGCTGGCGGATAAGCCGATCCTGTTCCGCGTCAACGATCCCAGCCGCGGCTTCCCGAGCACGCGCGAGGAGCTCTTCACTTATGATGTGGTGATTTGCAGCGACATCGCCCGCACCGCCTTCACGCAAGAGCAGCTGGACTGGACGGTGGAACTGGTGGCAGAGCGCGGCGGCGGCTTTGTCATGATCGGCGGCTTCACGAGCTTTGGCTCCGGCCGCTGGAAGCAGACCGTTTGGGACGGCCTGGTGCCCATTGAAATGGGCGGGGCCGACGGCTACTACCACAACGAAACCTTCCGCGTGCGCATCCCGCCGGAAACGGAGCGCCATCCCGTCTGGCGGATTGTGGACGATCCCATCAAGAACCGTCAGATCCTCGCCGAGATGCCGCAGTTCTACGGCACCAACCAGGGCGACCGGCTCAAGCCCGCCGCCACGGCACTTGGCTTTTGTGACCGGCCGATTTCCAGCTCGGGGATCATGCCGATCTTTTCCTGCGAACCATTTGGCCGCGGGCGGAGCTTCGCCATGCTCACGGATTCGACCCAGGGATGGGGCATTGATTTCGAGCGCCTGTGGGGAGATGGGGACAACCGTTACTTCCGCAAGTTCTGGCGGAACGTTATCTACTGGCTGGTGGAGAATTCCACCCAGGGCAATCGCCGGCTCCGGATCGATACCGACAAGATCCTCTACCGTCCCGGCCAGCCGATCAAGATCTCTGCCCAGGCCTACGATAGCAAGCTGGAGGTGACCACGGGCTATCGCCTCCTGGCTCGGCTGCGCGCCACGGGCCGGCCGGGCCAGGTTGGGCCGACCACGGTCATTCAGGAAGCGGCGCTGACGCCCAGGCAAGCAGAGCGCGTTTATCAGGGCGAATTCCTGGCCCCGCCCCTGCAGCGCATCCCTGCTCCTCCGGGGGGTGAAGCCGCGCCGCATCGAACGGCCGCGCTCGAGGTCATTGCCCTGGAAGGGGATCGAGTTGCGGCCCAAGGTGTTGTGGACGTGCAGATTCTGGATGATCCCGTGGAATTTCACGACCCACGCCCCGACCCAGGCTGCCTGGAAGATCTCGCCCGCCTCACTAATGGCAAAGTGCTGCATAGCGCCGACGAGCTGGCTCAAGTGCTCAACAGTTACTCGACGGCCGTGGGTGAAGTTATCGTGTCGCGGGCGCCCGTGTGGGACCATCCCGGCTTGTGGCTGCTGCTGGTGGGGCTGCTGGCCGGGGAGTGGATCTGGAGACGCTGGTCGGGGTTGGCGTGACGGGTCGCCGTATTCGCGCGGCAGCCGGGGTTCGAAGCTGTGCCCTTGAATAGCAGAATGCCACGGCCTTGTGCCGTGGTACATTACGTTGGTTTCTAAGCAGCGCGGCGCTTTCCCGTGTTGATGCCACGGCCTTGTGCCGTGGTCGTTCACGTTGGTTGCAGCCTTGCCGCAAGAAACGAGCGTGAAGTACCACGGCACAAGGCCGTGGCATCCGTGGAACGCAATGGCTCCCTGGCTAGAAACCAACGTAACCGACCACGGCACAAGGCCGTGGCATTGAAGACACTAGCGGCTCGCGGCAAGCAGGTAGGCGGCGTCCTTAAGCCGCAAGCGATGGACCTCGCTTCGCCGCCGGCTCAAGTCAAGGCCCCAAAGCACCGACTCCGCGGCGACCGCGCCCAGCGCCGTGCCGATCAGAGCCCTCTCCAGCCACGCCCATGACGGGGCGCCTTCGCGACGCGGGTGCGCATCGGCCGCCACAATGTCCCAGGCAATGGAGAGCAGGTCTTGCTCGCTCGGCACGGCGCCCCGAAGCGGTTCGCCGACCAGCACGGGGCCTGGCTCGTCGAGGGAGGTTTGGCCCGTCTGCAGCGCAGCGGGCAAGACGGACGATTCGGCACGCTCAGAACCGGAGGGGGGCGGGTCGATCTCTCTGCCGCTGCCGTAGCTTGCCGCCAGCCTGACAAGAGACGGAGTCGCCGCCCCATCGTCAGAACCGGACGCTCCCGATATGTTGGCCTGCCCCACACGCGTCGAGACGGGAACCACAGCGTCAGCGGCGGCTTCTGGCTGGCTGCTGCCTGAGGAATATGCCGCTTGTCCAGGGGTGTTGCCTGCCTGGGCCGTGCCAACCGAATATTGCAGGGATATGAGCAGGACGAAGCCCCGGCCCGAGGGCAGGCTGGTAAAACCTTCCAGTGCTTGCGTCGCATAGGGGAAAGCGACAGTCCCGGCCGGCGACCCGGGCGCGTCCGGCGTCCCGTGATTCGTCAGGCTTTTCCAGGGAACCTGCCCATTCGAATCAAAGCCGCCGAACCCGCCGCCAAGGCCAACCTGCGGACCACCACCCGGCAAACCGAATGCAGGAACGGACCCAGATGCGTCGCTCGCGTTTTGTACCAGCGGAAACGTCGCCTTGATGAGAACACCATTTGACTGCTTGATCGATAAACTAATCGTGTACGCGCCCAAAGCAACGTACGTATGATTAACGAAGACTTGCAAGGCATCGCTTGGCGAGGCATTGCTAGGCGAGAAAGTCCTGGTTTCTGCAGAAAACCGATCGTCACCCCAGTTGATGACAAGCGTTCCGTTGAAACTGTTAGCCGCTCCCCCCGTCAAAACATAGGTCACCGAGACATCGACCGACGCCAGTGTACCAACCAGGGAAATACTTACGATATTCCCCGGCGGCAGATTGCTGTGATCGAGTTGCGCGACCATGCTGCCCTGGGCAAACCACAGATTGCCGTCCGCGCCGGGCGTAAAGACGGCAGGCGGATCGACCGGCAGGGGAAACTCCGTCATGATGCCGGTGAACGGGTTGAAGCGGCCAATCCGGCCGGATTCGGTAAACCACAAGCTGGAATCGGGGCCGGCCTGGATGCCGAAGGCCGCATGCCCGGCGGCCAGGTCGAACATGGTGAAGCTGCCGGTAGACGTCAGGCGGCCGATCTGGCCGCCCGTCGAGCCTTCGCTGAACCAAAGGTTCCCATCGGGACCGAGAGTGAGAGCCAGGGGAGCGGCGGCCGTGCCGGCGCCGGCGCTGGGCAAGTGGAAGCTGGTTACGGCTCCGGCCGGCGTTACGCGGCCGATTTGGTTGTGCAGGCGATCGATGTACCAAATGTTGCCATCCGAGCCCGCGGTCAAGTTGTCGGGCTGGACATTACCGAGTTGAAAATCGGTAAAAACGCCGGACATGCTAAGGCGGCCAAGCTCGCCGGGATTGGCCAGCGAGAACCACAGGCTGCCGTCTTGCGCCGTGACGATTTCTTCCGGCACGCCGCCTACCAGCGCCGCGGGGCCGGCTGCGGACAAGGGGAATTCCGTGACCACGCCCTGGACGGTGATCCGGGCAATTTCGTCAAGCGCATTATCGGTGAACCACAGGCTGCCGTCGTGACCGGCGGTGATGTGGGCGGGACTGCTGCCGCTCGAAAGCGCGAATTCCGTAATCGTTCCCGCGGGCGTGATCCGGCCGATTTTGTGGGCTCCCGAGTCCGTGAACCAGATGTTGCCGTCGGGGCCGCTCGTAAGGGCCGATACATGGCCGTTGGCATCGGGCAGCGCGAAGTTGTTCCAGAGGGTGGAAAGCAGGCAACGGTCTTCCAGCGCATGGAGCTGCGGCCGAAAGCGATAACGCACCGGCTCGCTGCGGCGTCGATTGTCAGGCGAAACAGATCGCATTACTTACATCTCCGGCTACTATCTCGCTGCCAAACTGGCGTATTCCGCCGAACCCATGATCATGGCCAAAACCTGGCTCTCTGTGGCGCCCTTGTTCAGCAGACTCGTGAACCCGGCAACGCCCGTCACATCGCCGGTGCGGTGCAGGGATTGCTGATAGAAGGCCATGACCATGTCATGCTGCGCCTCGACGCTGTTTATTACCAGCGCCGCGACGTCGGCACGCGGGGCGCCCGAGGCTAACGCGAGTCCAAAGCCGGCCAGGCCGGTCGCATCCAGGCTGCGGCCGAGCACATCGTGGTAGAGGGCCTTGAGAAAGTCCAGGTTGGAGCCGCCCGCGTGCTGGAAATACTCGGTGGAGGCGAGCATGACATCCTGGGCCTGCTGCAGCGAGTGGCCCTGTTGCAGATAGCCCACGAAACCGTTCAGGCCGCCTGCGTCCGCCTGCCGTCCCAGCAGCGCCGTGTACATATTCTGCACCTGCATTGTCTGATATTCGGCGCTATTTTCAATAGCGCTTGCCACCTGCGTATGGCTCCAGCCGTAGTTCTGGACAAAACCGCCGAAGGTCGACAGGCCGGCGGGGTCCGCGTCGCGATGCAGCAGGTCGCGATAAAGCTGGTGAATGAACTGCAGGGTTGGCACATCGACGGCGGTCACTTCGCACCAGGTATAAAGCGTGTCCTGGCTCGTGCCGTTGCGCGTGAAGGCCACGTTGACGCCGAAGGAGCCGAGCTTGGTGTAGGTATGCGTGCCAACGACGAGGTAGCGGCCGCTGTCGTCCGGATCGGGCTGAATCGTGCCCGCCGAAGTTTGCCCGTCTCCCCAGTTGATCGTCGCCTGCAGGCCGGTTGGATCGCTGACCTTGAAGTTGACCACCTCGCCGCTGAACGGCTGATTCTGGAAGGGAAAGAGCGGGTTATTGTTGGGGAAGCGCGGCACATCGTGGATGCGCACGTCCGGGCTGGCGGCTTGCGGATTCTGGATCGGGTGTACCTGAACGGAGTCGTCCGCGATGGAGTACAGCTGGTCGTTGATGCGAACGCTGCGGCGCACCTGGGAGTCATGATTGATCTGGCCAAGCAGCGTGAAGCCCTTGCTCGGGTCGATGTGGAAGAGCCACAGGCTTGATACATAGCCGGTGTAGTTGGTGCCGACGTAGCTGCCGTAGATAGGAATGGCCAGCGTATTGTACTCGGGGAAGTATCCCAGAGCGTGATGGTCCCATTCGGCTTCCGAGCCGCTGCCCCACCACCAGCTCCAGCCGTTCGGCGCGATCGTGTACTGATCGACCAGGGTCGGCGCGCTGATATTCGAGACATTGAACAGGGAGAGAGTCAACTGGCTGTTATAAGCGCCGCTGCGGCCGACACCGAGCAAATGGGTGGCATCGAGCGGTTGCAGATAGGAATCGACGCCCGGGAAATGCAGCTCGCCCACGGAGCGAGGCGTACTGGGATTGCTCAGATCCACGGCGAACAGCGGATCGACGCCCAGGAAGGTCACGATAAAGGCCGTGTTGCCCATGAAGCGCACGCCGCGCTCGGACTGCCCCGGCGCCAGCGGCCCGACGCTGCCGACAAGGTCCAGGGTGCCGCCGTTCGCCGTGAACACGTACAGGTTAGTGACGGCGTTGACGCCCCAGTTCGCCGTGGTCACGATACGGAAATACTGGCCTTGCTCGTCCATCGAGAACTGATTGATGACCTGGCCCGGAACCACGCCGTCGGCGTTGAGGTTCACCTGGGAGCCGTCGAGCGTGAACTGCAAGATCTCCGAGCCGCCGCTGCCGTTGTTGTCCCAGCGCGGCAAGGCCACGTAGAGATGGCTCAGCGAGGCGTACACGGTCGAGGCATATGAGCTCAGCACGCTGACCGAATTGGCCGGGCCAGGCGTGTTGCTGGTGTCGTCGAAGACGGCCACCGTCAGAAGATTGTAATCATTGGCCGAACGCGGCTTGAAGATCAGGGCCGGGTCGGCGACCAGGCCAATGGCCTGCAGCGGGTTCTTGGGATCGCCGGTGGCCGTGTAAATATGCGGCAGCGACAGGTCCAGCTCGTGTCCGGAGATGCGCGCCAGGTACTGGTCCTGGGATTCGTAGATGCCCTCGTTGTTGAATGACGTATACGCAGGCGCGGGCAAGCCCGCGAAATAATTCTGGTCGACAATATAGATGTTGTCGCCAATGGCCCTCGACGTGACGTAGGTGCCGTCCATGTAAGTCGCGGCGGCGACCTGGGGGGCCGTCGGATCGGTCACGTCCAGGACGGTGATCTTGATCTTCGAGTAGGTGGGGTAGACCAGCGGGAAGCCGTCGGCGGAGCGCACCACGGGCTCGATGCTCGTGCTGCTCTGATAGACGGTGGAGATGACCGTGAGCCGGCTGCCGTTGAGGTACTCGGCAAGGGCATACCCCTCAATCGGCGTCCGCGACACGATGTGCACGTTCGCCGGGTTGGCGTCGAGGATGACTTCCTCCTGGCCATTCAGATCGTAGATAAAGCGGCCGTCGGTCTTGACGATGTCCCCTTCATCGACGCCCGGAACCTGGACATTGGTTTGCGAGAAACTGAGCGCGGAGCCAGCCTGCACCTTGTCTTCCGCGTTAGTGAAGGCCCCGGGGACATTATCGACAAAGGTGACGGGACCGCGGTAGTTGTAGGTTTGGAAATGCGTTCCGAAGAGGTCCTTGTAATTGTTCAGCGCCGTGTCGCGCAGGTACTGAATGAATGCGTCCGCGGTGCCGAATTGTGTCGGCGCCGCGTCGAGAAGACAGCGGTCCTCGAGACGTTCAAAGCTCGGCGAGCTTTTGGCTGTATTGGTTCTTGGTCCAGGGCGAGAGCGTTTGGTCATTTTCCACATATTGCATACCTTCTTAATATTTACCTGCCAAGCAACGCCGTGGCTTCGGTTTGCAAGGCAACGAGTCCGCGGTTGTTCACATGGTTCCTCTGCATCCAGCCGAGCGCTTGCTCATACCCCTGGCCGGCCAACTGGCGGTCGCCGGCTTGCCACCGGGCCATGGCCAGATAAAAGCCGCGCCAGGCGTTTTCATCGCGTGCGAGTTGCGCGGCTTTTTGCAGAGCGTTGACTGCGAGTCGAAAATCTCCGGCCCGAAAATGCGCCACGCCAAGCACCAGCCAGGCCTGGCCGTTTTCCGGCAACTGCTCCACGACCTGCTTCGCCAGGGAGGCCGCGCGCGGCGGATCGCGCAGAGAGCCGACGGGACAGGTCGCCAGGAGCCAGGCCAGCTCGCCCCGGTAGGAGGGCGCTGCGGGAAAGTCCGCTGTCAATTTCTCTGCGGCGGCGCGCGCCCGCTCGTAGGCCTGGGCTGCTTCGGACGGCCGGGCGGTTGCGAGAAACAAACTGCCCGAATTTTCGTAGATGCGACAGAGCAGCAGGCGATATTCGGGCACGCCGGGGAAATCTGCCGTAAGCTTTTCCGCAAGCGCCTGCGCCCGCGCGTACCAGGTTTCCGCTTCTTGCAGCCGCCTGGTATTTTCCAGGAGGGCGCCAAGATCATCCGCGCTGGCTGCCAGCTCGCGGCGAAAGGCCGGGATATCGGCGCTTTCGACGACCAGTTTTTCCAGCAGTGCCAGGGATTGCCGATAGGCGCGTTCGGCGTCTGAGGTCCGGCCCAGCGCGGCGAGCACAAACCCCATCCGGTTCAGCGTGACCGCCTGCGCCTGGCGATAAACCGGCACATCGGGGAAGTCCGCGGCCAGCTTCTCCCTGAGGGCGAGTGCCTGCTGGTATGTCTTCTCCCCTTCCTGCGGCCGGCCGGCGAGGACCAACAGCGTGGCGGCACTGTGGTAGCTCGTCCCCAGTGCTTCCCGGTACACGGGCCGATCCGGAAACTCCTTACTGAGCTTGAGAAAGATATCGAGGGCATTGCGATACAACGGCTCCGCTTCCTGGAAACGGCCCGTGTCGCGGAGCACGCTGGCCAGGCTATTGAGACTGAGGGCCAGGTCGTAGCGATACGCCGAAGCGGCCGGCTCATCGGCAACCAGTTTGCGGAAAATCGTCTGGGCTTCACGGTGTGCTTTTTCCGCATCCTGGGGACGGCCCTGGGCGGCCAGGACAATGCCGAGGTTCATGCTGCAGCCGGCCACGCCGTCCCAGTAATCGCGGCGGCCGGGCTCTTCCGTGGCCAGCTCCGCGAACAGGGCGCGGGCGGCGCGATAGGCCTTCTCTGCCTCGACGTGTTGATCGGTGTCACGCAGCAAGTCGGCCCAGTCGTTGCGCGTGCCGGCGAGTTCAAAGCGGCTGTCCCGCGAGGCGGCATCCTGGCTGGTCACCTGTTCGAGCGCTGCCAGCGCCCGCGCAAAGGCGTCTTTGGCCTCGGGCAAGCGGCCCAGCTTATGCTGGATGTCGGCAATACGGTGGTAGGCTTTGCCCGTATCGAAGATTAGCGCTGCGTTGCCGGCATCTTCGCGCGCGAATTCCTGGTAATAGCCCAGGGCCTCATTCAGCAACTCCACTTGCGCTCGTTCCAGGTGTACCTGGTGAGCGGGCCATTTGCCGACGGTCTTAACGTACATCCCGTCCACGATCTCGCGGCCCTTGCGCATGCGCAAGGATTTCTCGTTGCGCTGCCCAAGGAAGAACAGCGTGCTGACCACGAGCGCGGACAGACCCATGAAGAGCACGAGCACCCCCGCGGCCACCACGCTCTTGTGCCGGCGCGACCAGCGGGCCGCGCGTTCGCGCAGAGTCGGGCGCCGCGCCTTGATCGGTTTGTCGTCCAGAAAGCGCTCCAGGTCGTCGGCCATTTCCTGGGCCGTAGCGTAGCGCTCGGCCGGGTGCTTGGCGAGCGCCTTCAAGACGATGATTTCGAGTTCCGCCGGCAGCGCCTTGTTGAAGCGCCGCAAGGGCCGCGGCTCCTGATCGGCAATCTGCCGCAGCAGTTGTTGCCGATCGCGCCCCGCAAACACAGGGCGGAGCGTCAACAGTTCGTACAGGGTCGCGCCGAGCGAGTAAATATCGGTGCGATGATCCATCAGGCCGGGCTTTCCCTGCGCCTGCTCCGGGCTCATGTAGCGGATGGTGCCGAGCAGGTCGCCCGTGCGCGTTAGCTCGGTGTCGCCCTTGCAGCGCGCCAGGCCGAAATCGGTGATCCAGATCTCGCCGCGGCGGTCGACAAGAAGGTTGCCGGGCTTGATGTCGCGATGGACGACGCTTTGCTGGTGGGCGTGTTCGAGAGCCAGGGCCGCTTGTCGGCCGAGCTGCGCCGCCGCGCGAAAATAACCCCGCCCCCGATTGGACCGTTCCGTCGGCAGCGCGGCCAGCGGCGACGTCGTGGCAGCGGAGCTGGCCGGCGCCGCGCTGCTCGTCTGGTCGTCGTCCTTTTCCAGGCCGCCCTGCCGCCGCAGCTCGCGGATCAGGCTTTCCAGGCTCTGGCCGTCGATGAACTGCATCGCGTAGTAATGCAAGTTGCGGTCACAACCGACGGCGAACACCGGCACAATGTGATTGTGGTGCAGACAGGCAGCAGCCTGGGCTTCGTTGTGAAACCGCTGCAGTTGCCGCGGATCGAGCATCGCCGCGAACGGCAGCACTTTCAGGGCCACGCGGCGCTTGAGCGAGATCTGCTCGGCCTCGTAGACGATTCCCATGCCGCCGCGGCCGATCTGGCGTATGATGCGATAATCCCCCAGCACGCCGGACACAAGCCGCGGCTCCAACTCGTACGCCGAGGCCGAAGCGGAGTCTCCCCCGGCCGAGCTGCCCACCGCCGCCAGCATCTGCAGGGCGGGCAGCAATTGCCGCAACTGCTGGGCGTGGCCGGGATGCGCATCGGCATACGCCGCCAGATCGACTTTCTCGCCGGCCTGCAGTTTGGCCGTCAACTCCTCGATCAGGTCGGCGAGAAGCGGGTCCGGTTTGACGGCGGGCGATGGCACCGTGTCTTGCAGCGTCATGATTCATCCTCCCCGCGTTCAGCAGTGAGGAGGTCACGAAACCGCTGCAAGGCGCGCAGGTGCCTGGTCTTGACCGCGCCTTCGCTGATGTGGAGCACGGCGGCCATCTCCGCGGTCGAGAGTTGCTCCAGATGACGCAGCACCAGAATCTCCCGGTCGCGTTCGCCGAGGCGCGTGAGAGCTGCCTGGACCCGCGCGCGCTGCTCGGCGCGCAACATCTGATTCATAGGACTGCTGCCCGGCGCCAGCAGCCGGTTGGCCAGCTCCATGGCCGACTCATCCGGCAGGTCCATGCTGCATGATTCTTCGCGGGTGACACTGCGTTTCTGGGCGTAGATGTGGCGACGGTTCAACTCGATGAGCCGCTCCCAGGCCAGTTGCCGCAACCACGGATAGAACGGCACCGGCCGCTCGCGCAGATAGCCGGACAGCCGTTGCGAAGCCTGCGTCAAGGCTTCCTGCACAACATCAGAGGGATCGACACGCGCGGCCATGCGGCGGTCGAGCCGGATGGCAATCATGCGCCGCAGCCTGTCCCGGTGATGCATGAGCAGCTCCTCGCGCGCACCCCGATCCCCATTCCGGGCCCGCCCCAGCAGTTCTTCAGTGTCGGCGGCCTTTCGCGACATCAATTCTCCCGCTACCACTGATTCCGCAAAGCGGCGGAGAAGGTTACAGGCTTTCCATGCCAAAAATGAGTTTGCCAGTTTGCCAACTGAGTTTGCCACGGTTGGCAAACTCAGTTTGGATCATAAAGCTAACCGGCATAGGAAGTTAAGGCATGGGAAAAATTGAGTTTGCCATGCAAGGGGCTGCCGCCCCTTGAAATCCCCGCCCAGGGGATGGGAATAACCGCTTCTCTGTCCAATGAGCCGTTTTGCCCGGATGAGGAGTTTCTCATTAATCCGTCCGCCAAATCACTTGGCGGTCTATGGCGGTCTTGGAGAATTTCCGAAAAAATCCGGCTGAGCAGGCAGGTTGCTCTTGAACGAAGCAGCACCAGTTGATCCTCGCGGGCTCGGAAGAAAAACGCGAACAAAAACTGAAATTCTAGGGGCCCAGTTTGCCATCTATGGAGAAGGTTTTGTCAAGCCCGTGGTGCAAGGAATAGACAACAGAAGTCTGCGCACATCCCCGTCGCCGTCGGCGTCGGTCGATCTGCCCTGTCTCGCCGGCACCCAGGTTTCGAGCTGTGCCTTCT
>DASZFN010000781.1:0-5891 GCA_035939715.1 Gemmataceae bacterium
CGGTAAAAGTAAAAGACATCCCGCGCGGCGCGCAGACCGAGCGCCGGGGCGATGGGGAGGCAAGGTCATGCTGAGCCGAAGCGACGTTCAGCTCGGCAGCCTAACATCCTGTTGCCATCAGCAGTTTCAGGCTAAATCAAAAGACGGGGCACCTGCGCTCGTCCCACTATTCCCCTCAGCAGGAAACTTGGGCAAAACCAGACGCGAATCCGGCAACTGTCTCACGGAATCTTTGGCAGGCCCATGATTGCCTGGCGCCAGGCAGGAAAACATTCCAAACGGGAACCTGTTCTTTTTCATTGTGTTCGAGCCGGTTTGCCGTTATCCTGCATTACCATTGAAATGGCGTCCGCTTTCAAAAACGATTTCTGCTCTAGGGGATAGAGGCCATGCCGTCGCAGGAGGGAACCGAGGCGCCGGCAGCGAACGTGGACCTCTGGCTTCGGGCGGCGCAAGTCGGTTCGTCCGAGGCGTTGGGCCGATTGCTGGATTCGTGCCGGCAGTATCTGCTGCTGGTGGCCAACCGGGAATGCGATTCGGACTTGCAAGCCAAGTTCGGCCCTTCCGATCTGGTGCAAGAGTCGCTTTTGGAAGCACAGCGCGATTTCGGGCAATTCCATGGCCGCACCGAGGCCGATGTCCTTGCCTGGCTGCGGCGGATTCTGCTGAACAACGTGGCGAACGTCCGGGAGCATTATCGGTCCGCGCAAAAGCGTGACGTGGGCCGTGAAGTGCGGCTCGATGCCGTCCTGGAGGGTCCGGGCGCCGAGCAGTTGATCGCCGCTGAGCCGTCGCCCAGCCAGCGCGCGGTGGCCCAGGAACGCGGCGAAGAGTTGGAGCGGGCACTCACCCAGCTCCCCGAGCACTATCGCGAGGCGCTGCGCTTGCGGCACCAGGAGGATTGTTCGTTTGAGGAAATTGGCGCGCAGACGGGCCGTAGCGCGGACGCGGCTCGCAAAGTGTGGGCCCGCGCCGTGGAACAGTTGAAGCAAGCCCTGGAACGGCCTCATGAATCCGCCTGACGACCATCGCCGCGATGATGACTTCGATGTCTTGCTGGCGAATTACGATGACGCGCTGGCACAGGGACAGTCGCCAAGCACGGCGGATATACCGCCGGACGCAACGCTGCGTCAACGATTGAAGGAAGCCCAGGCTTGCCTGGAAATCTTGGAGTCGGCCTGGCCGCGCGGGCCGAATTCGGCCGCCAAGGCGGCCCCGGTGCAGCAGGGGCCCGTCGCGGCCAGGATGGGTCGGTTCGAGCTGCGCAGGGAACTGGGCCGCGGCGGGTTCGGCGTCGTTTTCTTGGCGTACGATCCGCGCCTGCGCCGCGACGTGGCCGTCAAGGTGCCTCGGCCGGAAGTCATCGTCACCGACGAGCTGCGACGCCGATTGCACCGCGAGGCCGAGGCCGCCGCACGTCTCGACCACCCGAATCTCGTGGCCATCCACGAAGTCGGCGACGCCGGCCCCGTCACCTATCTCGTCACCGAATATTGCCCCGGGCCGACCCTGTCCGGCTGGCTGAAACAGCAGACCGCGCCGGTCCCCATCAGGGACGCCGCCCGCCTCGTCGCCACGCTGGTGGATGCGGTGGCGTACATGCATGGGCAGGGTGTGTTGCACCGCGACATCAAGCCAAACAACATTCTGTTGTCGGGATCAGGGACGGCTCCCCAATCCCTAGTGCCCAAACTCACCGATTTCGGCCTCGCCAAGTTTACCGACGAGGCCACGCATCTTACTCGCTCCGGCGCCATGCTCGGCACACCGGCGTACATGGCGCCGGAACAGGCCGACAGCCGGCTCGGCCAAATCAGCGCCCAGACCGATATCTACGCTCTTGGGATCGTGCTTTACGAGACGCTCACGGGCCGGCCGCCGTTTCAGGGCGAGAATGAGGCGGGCACGATTCGCCAGGTTCTCAATGACGAACCGCCGCCCCCGCGACGATTGCGCGGCGACATTACTCGGGATCTGGAGACGATTTGCCTCAAGTGTCTGGAGAAGGGGCCGCAGCGGCGCTATGGGACTGCAGCTGCGCTGGCCAAGGATTTGCGCGCATTCTTGGAAGGCAATTCAATTGCCGCTCGGCCTGCGGGAAATTGGAAACGAGGGGTGAAATGGACCCAGCGGCATCCCGCGCGGGCGACTTGGTTCTTGGGTGTGGCGGTGGCGTTGTTGACGATCGTCTTTAGCTCGCTCTGGTATGCCGCCCTGGTTCGAGATCACGGCATCGACGTGCAGGGCGCCTTGAAGCGAGGCGAGGAACAGCGTGCCCGTCAAGAAGCGTATGCAAGCCAGATCATACAGGCCGACGCACTCCAAGGCGCTGAGCGGGACCGGTTACTGGCGCCGCTGCTTCACGCCGATCTACCCGGCTCCAGCGCGCAAGACGTGCGCGGCTTCGAGTGGCATTACTTGTGGGCCCAGGTGCTGGGCAAGCCACGCGTTCTCAAGGCTGGCCATCGCTCATGGGCCAATGTCCAATTCTCCGCGGATGGCAAATGGTGCGCCTCGATTGGCCGGGATGTCAATCTCAGAATCTGGGACGTACCGAGCGGCCGCCTGCGCGCCACCCTGCCGCTCGAGATCGGCCGAGCATTCCTCGCCAACGCGCTCTTTTCCAGCGACGGCACTCGCCTGCTCTGCTGGGCGCATGATCCCGACGGCGACTTCGCGGTTGAATTCTCCCTCTGGGAAGTCCCCAGCGGCAAGCTTCTCGTCCGGAGGCCGGTTCGGGCCAATTCATATAATTACCAAACTGTAAGCATCTCGCCGGACGGACGTCTGGTCGCCTATCTTGGCACCTCAACTCCGAACTCTTCTGACGAGGAATTCCGCGTTTGGGACACAGTTAGCGGAGACGACCGGTTGGTCCATCCCATGGCGCTGACGAATGCAATCCGTCCCATTTTGGCGGTGTACGGCAACCAATTGACCATCGCCTACCGTACCGGTAGGGCCGAGCATCCGGGGCCGCAGTTTATTGATAGCTGGGATATTACCACCGGGCAGTTAGTGACCGCGACGCGGGAACCCATGGGGACGGTGAACGATTTGGCGTTTAGCCCTGACGGCCGCAGCCTTGCCGCTGCGAGTTACGGGCAAGGCCCGCCGCGAGTTTGCCTCTTCGACGCGCAAACCGGCCAGCTGCGGCACAGCCTGGGCGCATTTTCTCCTGGGCAGGCGGCGATTGCATTTTCCGCTGACGGCAAAACCCTGGCGGTTGGGGAGGAACCAGAGGCCGGCGCGAAAGTCGAATCGAAGGTCATGTTCTGGGACGTGGCAAGCGGAAGCAGCTTGTCAAGGACCTTCCGCTTCAAGTCCGGTGTTAGCAGTCTATCCTTCTCCTCAGACGACCGAACGATAGCAGTCGGATGCTGCGATGGCGATGTTGCCTTGTGTGACACTTCGGATCTTCCCGCGGTGGCCGTCGTCAGTATGAAAGCAACCCAAGGCCGCCCCACGTGTGTTGCTGTCTCGCCCAATAGCAGCATGTACGCAACCGGAGCCAGCGACGGCACCGTGAGCTTCTCGGATCTCAAGACGGGCCGGTTGCTTGGCGAATGGCAGGTCCACAGCATTCCCGTGAAGAGCATGGCCTTTCTCCAAGAAGGACGCAGCCTAGCTGTCTGCGCCAGCAACGGTGAAGGCAAAGCCGATTTAACCCTCTGGGACGTGACCACAAGAACCCAGTTGGCACGCGTGACTGAAGTCAGCAAGTGCGACATCGGTCCACTGGCGGTTGAGGCACCGGGTCAGACCATTGCCTTTGGAAACTGGGATCGGGACCGCGAGGAGGGGAGTGTTGGACTTTGGCACTGGCAATCCGGACAAGTGGAGTATCTATTTCGAAAACAAGGGGCGCGCATTCGGAGCGTGCAGATTTCTCCCGATGGCCGCATTCTCGCTGCCAGTCGAAGTATTGCAGCCACCGCCGATGACCCGAATGAAATCGTGCTCTTTGAGCTTCAGGAGAAAAAATCGCTGCCCGCGCTCCCCGGGCACGCGAAGACCATTTCATCCCTTTCATTCTCGCGATATGGGACGTGGGAGTTTCTCGTGTCAGGCAGCCACGACGGATCGTTCAAGCTCTGGGATTTGAAGCTCTTCAAACTGCATGCGGTTCGGGCAGTAACTCACAATCCGGTTCGGAAAGTGGTCCACAGCCCGGATGGCCGGGTTTTGGCTGTGGCGGGATCCCCGGTTCAAGGGGGTGAGTCGGCCTCGATCACCTTGTGGGAAGGTGGCTCGTTTTGCCGGCCAGAGCCCGAGATTCTCAGGCCCGGCTCCGCCATTATGGACATGGCCTTCACTGCGAACCACCAGACGATCATAGTCGTGTGCGAGGACCGCCAGGTATGTCTCTGGCACCCGTTCGACGAACCCCCTCCTTCCATACTCGCCGTTCGTGGCAAGAAAGAAGCCTGGTCGGTCGCGTTCTCTCCCGATAGCCAAACGCTCGCCGTCGGCTACGACGATGGAGCCAACCATGATCAAGAGACGCTCAAGCTCTGGGATGTGCGAACCGGCACGGAGCGCGCCAACCTCGTACATGGCTCGATGGTGAGTGAAGTGGCATTCCTGCCCCATAGCAGCACCTTGGTCTCGGTGTGCTATGACAAAGCACTGAGGCTTTGGGATTTCGATACGCACAGGCCGCTCATGGCGTTGTACGACCACGCGGACGGAATTAGGTGCGTGGCCGCTTCGCAGGATGGGCGGCTCCTCGCCTCAGGCGGCAACGACAAAGTCGTAAAGATTTGGGACGCAGCGACCGGAAGCGTATTGCACACGTTGGAAAGACACACGGAAGTACTCCACCGTGTATCATTTGCTCCGGATAGCAAGACCGTGGCTTCAGCGGACAACAGTGGCGAACTGCGCATTTGTGACGTGAAAACGGGGCAGGAGATCCGGCTCATTAAGGACAACGGCCATGTGTTCGGCCTGGCATACGCTCCGAGCGGAACCATCCTGGCCACCGGCAACCAGGATGGCGTCGTGAAACTTTATGATCTCAAGGCTGATGGCGAGCCCCGTTTACTTTTCGGCCACAAGGGTGAAGTCCGGTTCGTTACGTTTTCCCCCGACGGCAAAACCCTCGCCAGCGGCGGCGCAGATCGCACCGTCCGCCTCTGGCAGGTGTCCACTGGCCGCGAGTTGCTCGTCTTCAAAGACCTGCCGGCCAAAGTCAACTCGCTGGCCTTCTCTCCCGATGGTCGCCATCTCGCCGCCGCCATTCACGACGGCAGCGTCCGCCTCTGGCACGCGGCAAAAGACTAGGGTGCGGACCTGTCGTGCGCTCCCATAGCGTCAGCCCGTGCAAATAAGCCGAGTTCACGGAAGGCCTGGGAGATGGCAAACAAATTTGGCATTCCCTTTACCATCTGTGGCCATGGTTAGCGCCAGTTCAGACTTCTGGCATATCGTATTCACCTCTCTCGAGATAGGATGGCAAAGAAACTTGGTAGTTGACGGCCCTTCCCGTTCGGGTGACAATCTGCGAAAACCAATCTAAAAAATCTTATGTGCCGGCGCTGAGTTTCGCCGCTTTTGGTGCCTTTACTCATAGGGGAACTGCATGAACCAACCAGCCGCTCCCCTCGGCCTTGACCGCTTCCGGTCTTACTTGCTTCTTTTGGCCCAGGTGCGCTTGGACCCGATACTGAAGGGGAAACTGGATGCATCGGACGTGGTCCAGCAAACGTTGCTGGAGGCACATCAGGACCTGCGGAAATTTCGTGGCCAAACGGCGGAGGAGCAGGCTGCCTGGCTGCGACAGATTCTGGCCCGCAACCTGGCCAATGCCATTCGCGACCTGCGTCGCCAGAAGCGCGACGTGACCCGGGAACGTTCGTTGCAGGTGGCCCTGGATGAATCCGCCT
>DASZFN010000782.1:0-5510 GCA_035939715.1 Gemmataceae bacterium
CGTTGGCCCACAAGGACGGCGCCGTCAACGACGCCCGCACCGATGCCGGCATCCTGTACACGCCCAACGGGGTGATTGTCGTGTGCGTCCTCACAACGGACAATGAAGACCGCCGTTGGGTCAAGGACAACGCCGGCAACATGATCTGCGCCAAGGTCGCCAAGGAAGTGTACGACCACTTCAATCCCAAATAACATCCGTTTAGCCGCGGTTCGCAGAACCGCGATGCTCCATGCCGCGGCTAAGCAGAAAGGCACCCATGCAAAAACCGCTGAACATCGGCATAATGGGTTACGGCTTCATGGGCCGCGCGCACTCCAACGCCTATCGCAAGGTCAACAACTTCTTCGACCTGGAATATCGGCCGGTCCTCAAGGCCGCCTGCGCGCGCAGCGCGGATAAGGTGAAGCCCTTCGCAGCGAAATGGGGATACGAATCAACCGAGACCGACTGGCGCAAGCTCATCGAGCGCAAGGACATCGACCTGATCGATATCTGCACGCCCAACAACACGCACGCCGAGATCGCCACCGCGGCAGCCAGGGCCGGCAAGATGATTCTCTGCGAGAAGCCGCTTTCCATGAACGGCCCCGAAGGCGTCAAAATGGTCGAAGCGGTCGAAAAGGCCAAGGTGCCGAACATGGTCTGGTACAACTACCGCCGTGTGCCGGCCGTGACGCTCGCCAAGAAACTCATTGACGAAGGCAAGCTTGGCCGCATCTTTCACTACCGCGCCAAGTTCCTGCAGGACTGGACCATCAGCGCCGACTTACCTCAGGGGGGCACGGGCTTATGGCGGCTGGACGTGGCGGCGGCCGGCAGCGGCGTCACCGGCGACCTGCTCGCCCACTGCATCGACACCGCCCTTTGGCTCAACGGCAGCATCGACACGCTCAACGCCATGACCGAAACCTTCATCAAGGAGCGCAAGCACAACCTCACGGGCAAAGTGGAAAAGGTCGGTATCGACGACGCCTGCGCCTTCCTGGCCCGCTTCAGCAACGGCTCGCTCGCCACCTTCGAGTCCACGCGCTACGCCCGCGGCCACAAGGCTCTTTACACCTTCGAGATCAACGGCGAGCACGCCTCGATCTTCTGGGACCTGCACGACTTGCACCGCCTGCAATACTTCGACCATCGCGACCAGGGCCAAACGCGCGGCTGGCGAAACATTCATGTCAGCGACGGCGATCACCCCTACATGGGCCACTGGTGGGTGCCGGGCCTGCAGATCGGTTATGAGCACAGTTTCGTCCACCAGGTCGCCGATTTCCTGGAAGGCGTGGCCAAGGGCAAGCCGGCGATGCCCGATTTCCGTGACGCTTTGCGGACCCAGTATGTGTGCGACGCAATTTTGCAGTCAGCGAAAGTGCAGAAGTGGGTTAAGGTTACCGAAGCATAAGATTTCCGATTCGGCCGAGAGACATCATCGAGAGCACAAACTGGTTGCCATGACCGCCGATTTGGAGCGAAAGCTTGAAACCGCCGTTCTTTCTGACATGCCTCTGGAAGAGGTCGTATCGCTTTTGCGACAGTATAAGTCGTTCGGCGTCAAGCGAGACGAAGTTTATAGCTTCCTGACATTACTTCGCAATCGAGTGACGGACGAGGCGCTGGAAGATCGTGTTCTGGAAGTCGCGGATTTCGTAAGCGGCTTCTGCTCCCCGCACATGAAAGTCTGGGAGCCTTGAAGATTTGAAGGAGGCCGCAAGCGCACGAACGCGGGCTGGATGCGTTATTCACATCCAGCCCACGTCCGAAATGAGAATGTGGTTCAGGTATTCTTGAGCAGCTCCTTCCACCGCTTCCAGGCTTCGTCGCGGGCTTTTTTGTCGGCCTCCCGGCCCTTCGGATCCTCGCCCTGGCGCATGAAGCCGTGGCCGGCGCCATCGTAGATAACCGGCTCATAAGTCTTGCTGGCCTCTTTCATCAGCTCCTTGGTCTTGTCGATCGTGGCATTGATTCGAGCATCGTTCTCGCCGTAGAAGCCATAGACCGGACAGTTGATGCGGGCGAGGTCTTCCTTGGCGGGCGGCGGACCGTAGAAGACGTAGGCGGCACGCAGGTTCTTGTTATTGGTCGCATAGCGGAAACTCTGCCCGCCGCCCCAGCAGAAGCCGCAGACGCTCAACTTGCCGTTGGCGGCCGGTAGCTTGGTGACGTAGTCGCTGACAGCATTGAGGTCTGAGGCGATCTGTTCGGCCGGCAGGCGGCGGATGGCTTGCATCACTTCATTCTGACCGGAGAACGCGTCCGTGTTGCCGCCGTTCGGTCCTGTGCCGGAAAGCAGGTCCGGGGCAATGGCAATATAGCCGGCCTCGGCAAGCTGGTCCGCCACGCTGCGCACCCAGTCGGTCATGCCGAAGATCTCGTGGATCACCAGCACCGCCGCGGCCTTGTCCTTGACTTCGGGATAGACGATGAAGGAATGCACCGAACGCCCGTCGTGCTTGACTTCGACCCATTCCTGGTGCCGCGTCGATTTCTCCAGACGTTTCTTGGCGAAGTCCTGGGCGAACGCACCAGAGCAGCTTAGTAGCACCACCGTGACAGAAACCAAAATGCGTTTCATGGAAGCCTCCCTTATGTGGTGACCGGCAATGGCGTAAATTAGTATCCTAGGCGCACTCTAACCGGCAGCAATGCCGGTGCCCGTGGAGTTATCCTCGTGAAAGCTGCCCCCTCTACCGTTGACGCTCTGATCCTCGATCTCCTCGAATGGATCGGTCCCAAGACAAGGCCGTATCGAGAGGTGATGGAGGCCTGGCGCACGTCCTGTCCCCGGCTTCCGGTTTGGGAAGAAGCCCAGGAACGCGGCTTCATCGAGCATCACCACTCACCCGGTAAGGAAGCCGTGGTCTCTGTATCGGCGCTCGGGGCAAAATTCCTCGCTGAACACAGGCAGATTATCTATGAACCCAATCGGGACTAGCAAACCGCCGAAAACGGGCTGGAGTAGAGTCGAGAAGGGGACGATCGTGCCGACACGCAATATCAATCTGACCCAACATTTGGACTACTTTGTCGAACGTCAAGTCGCCTCGGGGCGCTACAGCAACGCCAGCGAAATCGTCCGCGCGTCTTTGCAACGGTATCGATCCATGGCGCGCATATCCTCGTTCGCCTTGTTTTTTCTGGGACTTTGCCTTTCACGGCCGGCCCTTGCGGACGAATCGACGAGGGTTCCACGCGCAACCACGCAGCAGGTCCAACACACAGTCGAGCGCGCCATTGGCTACTTGCAGACCGAAAGCGCCGCCTGGTTGCGCACGCGCAAATGCGCCGCCTGCCACCACGCGCCGCTGCCGCTTTGGGCACTGAGCGAAGCCGGCCAGCAGGGGTATGCAATCGATAGGAAATTCTTGGCTGATACGGCCGCGGCCACGCTGGGCAGCCTGGAAAAAATGATTGACGCGAAGCTGGTGAGCAATCCGGCTGATCCACCCGACCCGCGCCCGAGCGCCAGGGGTGTGAACATGGGGACGGTGTTCATGGCCGTCGCGGCACAGTCGTTCCCAGTTCTTGATAAGGGACAAAAACAAAGCCTCAGGCTAATCGCGGACGAAATCGTCCAGAAGCAGCGCGACGACGGCTCGTGGGAGTTCTTTGTCAATCTCCGGCGACCGCCGATCAACGAAAGCCAGACTACAGACGCCGTCTGGATCATTCTGGCATTGCAAGGCGAAATGGGACGCGACGCGACCCAATTGCAGCGTGCGGCGCTAAAGAAAGCGACTGCCTGGCTGGCCGGCGCCAGGCTGTCGGACAACCTGCAAGATAAGGTCCTCCATGTGCTCTTGGCGCTTCGCGCCGGCAAGTCGCGACACGAGATGCAAATCGTCATCGATGCGTTGCTCGCCCGGCAACGAAGCGACGGCGGCTGGAGCCAGACCGCAACGATGACGAGCGACGCCTTTGCCACCGGCCAGACTCTGTACGTGCTCGCGCTGGCCGGTTATACGGCCGAACAACCTGACATCCAGCGCGCCATCAACTTCCTTGTGGCTACGCAAAAGCCGGACGGCAGTTGGCCCATGACTTCGCGCTCCACGCCGGACGGCAAGCCCGGCAGTGCGAAGTTATTGACGCCGATCACGTGCGCGGCCGCTGCCTGGGCCACACTCGGCCTGGCACGGCTCGCGCCAAAACGGCCCTAAGACGGTAATCCGGTCGGTCGCCACGCGGTTGAGAGAGCGGCGCCACCGGCCTCCATACCAGGGGACATCGTTCATTAGCCACCTTCTACATACCTTAAGTACGATGTCCCCTTTCCTTGGTTGGCCTGTGTCAGCTTCATAACTCCGAAGGGCGGTTTCATGACTTTGCATCGAGCCATTCTCCTTATCGTCGTTCTAGGAATCGTGTCTTGTTCCCGCTCCAAGCTTCCAAGGAGCGACAGCACTCCGCGGGCGGATCAGGCTCCCCCACAAGCAATCGATCTGAAGCTGAAGGCGACCGCCTTTGTTGAGCGGCTTGGAAAAGGTGAATTTGTGGAAGCCACTGGCGACTTCGACGCGCGCATGCGAAACGCCATGCCCGCGGAGGAGCTGAAGAAAGCCTGGCAAACGGTCGCGACCCAGGCGGGGGCATACCAGAAACCGCTCAGCAGCAAGCAGGAAAGGACCGCCGAGTACGAAACTGTCCATGTGACATGCGCTTTCGCGAAGCTCAAGGTGAACGTCCGCGTCGTCTACGACCAGGATGCAAAGATTGCCGGTCTTTTCTTCAGTCCAGCGCAGGCTCCCGCCCCGCCTCAGGGCGAGGAAGAGACCTGGAAGGGCACGCTCAATGTCGGCACGGCGCAGCTTCGGCTGGTGTTCCATCTCTTCAAGCAGAAAGACGGCGGCTACGCCGGCACCATGGATAGCCCCGATCAGGGCGCCCGTGGCCTGGCTGTGGATACGGTCCGCATGCAGGGCGACCAGATGCACCTGGAGCTAAAAAGCCTCCAGGTTGTGTTCGACGGCGCCCTGAGCAAGAACGGCAAGGTAATCAACGGCAATTTCAAGCAGCGTGGCCAGAGCTTTCCGCTGGTGCTCGAGAAGTTTTGAGAACGGCCCCCTGACACCGGTTCTTCGCTGGCGGCCGGCCGCATCGATCGGCAGGGACCAGCCAGCGACGTCTACAGCCCTGGCCATGCTACGCGAGGCCATCCGCAGAGGTTATCGCGACCTTGAGCATATAGAGCATGACAAGGATTTTGAGCCGCTTCGCGGCCGCCCGGATTTTCAGGAGCTGCTCCGCGAACTCGAACGGAACACGAGACCGTGACGCCTCCCACTGGTTTGCGGCAGATTGGGCGTACCGTCAACGAGAGAACTTCCATGTCTCCAACCGACGAATTGCCACCCCGGCCAATCACGAGCGGGAGAGCTATCGCCAGTTTGCTCCTGAGCGCAGGTTCGTGCGCCGTTCCCCTGGTGCTGGCCATCGGTCGATGTGAGCGGCACGCGCCGACGCGGAGCGAAATTCAACTTGCGGGCAGTGGCGGAAAACGCGACTCTTCCGGT
>DASZFN010000783.1:0-4329 GCA_035939715.1 Gemmataceae bacterium
GAAACTGCTTCAGTACCTTAGCCCGCCGCGCAAGCAGGGGCCTCGCTGGCGCGTTTTGAAGTTGCGCTTTTTGCAAGCGCCAGGACCCCTGCCGGCTTGTCCTGGCTTGTCCGGCAGGTGAAGCAGTTTCAGCAGCTAAGAAAGTTGGCCCCAGTTCGCCCCGACCCCTGCCGGCTCGTCCGGCAGGTGAAGCAGTTCAAGCAGCTAGGTCGCAGCCGAGCCGACGAACTTCTTCACCTGCCGGACGAGCCGGCAGGGGTCGATGATGAAGAACAGCGCCTGCTAGCCCCCGAACTGCTTCACCTGCCGGGCAAGCCGGCAGGGGTCTGTCGAGACCAAGCCATAGAAAAGCGCTACTTCAAAACTGGCGCGTCGGGCTAAGATGCAGCCGAATCGCGCACGGTCGTATAGCAAGGAATCATGGGGACGCCCTGGAAACCGACCCGTGAGCAGATTGCAGCCGCCGCCGGCAAATACGTGCCTGATCTGCTCGCGCCCGAACTCGACGTGGTTTTTTGCGGAATCAATCCCGGCCTGTACTCCGGCGCCGTGGGGCATCACTTTGCTCGTCCCGGCAACCGTTTCTGGCCGGCACTCCACGCCGCCGGCTTCACGCACCGGCTGTTCTCGCCGCTTGAAGAACGAGAGCTGCTCAACCTCGGCCTGGGCATAACGAACATCGTCGCGCGCGCGACGGCGTCCGCGGATGTGCTGTCGGGAGAAGAACTGATGGCCGGGGCTGGCCGGCTGAAAAGAAAGATCCGGAAGTACCAGCCGGCAGCCGTCGCCTTCCTCGGCCTGGGCGCTTATCGGCTGGCCTTTGGACAACGCCTGGCAACGCTCGGCAGGCAACCGGAGCGCCTGGCGGGCAGCGAAATCTGGATCCTACCGAACCCCAGTGGCTTGAACGCTCACTACCAGCTTGTCGATCTCGCCCGACTGTTCCGGGAACTCCGCGTGTGGGTGCAAAGGAAACGCTGAATCCCTACTATTCATGCCCATACCACAACGCAAGCCTGAAGCCTCAGTTTTGAAGTTGGGCTGTTCGAATGGCGGGAATGCCACTACCTTGTGCCATTGGGATCTACTCAAGTTGCCGGGCGTCCCGAGCCCCGTTCACGGGGCTTTTCGCGCAGCGTCTTAGGCCCGCCGTTCAGGGCGGGTTATGGCTTGAGCCTGCAGCATGGCCACTGGCTCAAGCCCCACCGCGAGAAACCCCGTGAACGGGGTTGCAGCAAACGTCACCACGGCCAGCGGCCCCCGCCGTCAACGGCGGGTCTAAGACGCTGCGCGAAAAGCCCCGTGAACGGGGCTCAGGAACGCTGGCAGCTTTGTGTAGATACCAATGGCGCAAGGCCGCGGCATCTTATCCGTACACCGGCGGCGCGGGCGGTTCCGGAGGCGGTGGTTGCGGCGGAGCAGGTTTGGGAGCGAACGGATCGTCGGGAGGCACGCCTGGCCTGGGCGGCACATCCTCGCGTCTGGGCGGCAACGGGGGATTACCAGGCGGCTCTCCCGGCAATGGCTCAGGTTGTCCTGGGGCAGGCGTGGTCATTGTCCCCGGTAAGGAAACCCAGCGACATCAAGCTTCCCTGAATCGCGCAAGCTTCTTCCTGCTGGTTACGCTGGCGCTCATGCGTATGGGCACTCCGCAGAGCCATGCATAAAGAAAGGCAATTGACATGCCAATTTTTCAGCCAGCCGGATTGAGGGGCATCGAGCGCCGCCGCTGACCCGTGGCTGCGAACAGGGCATTGGCGACGGCCGGTGCAATCGCCACGATCGGCGTTTCTCCCGCTCCCGCGGAAGGCAGATCCTTGCGATCGAGCAGCACCACTTCCTGAGCCGGCATGTCGCTGAAGTGCGGCACGCGGTAACGCGAGAAACGCGGGTTGAGGATCTTGCCGTTTTCGAACTCGATGGCCTCGTAGAGCGCCCCGCCCAGGCCCATGACGACCGCCCCCTCGATCTGATTCTTGAGGTGGTTGGGGTTCACCACCGCCCCGCAATCAAACGCGGTGACGGCCCGGATAACCTGAAGCTGGCCCTTGCTGTCCACGGCAATCTCGGCGCACGTGGCGACATAGCTGCGTTTTTCCGAGCCACAGGCCAGCCCATAACCGCGTCCGGCAGAAGGTTTCTCGCCGCCCCAGCCGAACTGCTTGGCCGCCGCTTCGAGCACGGCGCGCAGGCGGGCGTCCTTGATGTTCTTGAGGCGGAACTCCAGCGGGTCCATGTGCACGGCGTGGGCCAGCTCGTCCAGATGGGATTCGCGCGCGAAATGATTGGCCGTGGCCGCCAGGGCGCGATAAGAGCCCTGGCGAAGCGGGTAGCGCGAGCCATGAGCTGCGACGCGCTGGTGGGGGACTTCATACAGACTGTCGATGCCGATCGCCGAGCCCCCGGAGTTGTAGTTGTGGAACTCCCAGGCGGTGAGCGTGCCGTCGTTGCGAACGCCGCTCTTGACGTCGATTACGCCCGCCGGCCGGAAATACGCCCAGGTAAATTCTTCCTCGCGCGTCCAGAGCACCTGCACAGGCTTGCCGGCGGCCTTGGCCAACCGGGCGGCCTCGACGGCAACTTCACCAGTATGCTTGCCGCCGTAACCGGAACCCATATCCGGCACGATCACGCGGACCTGATCGTTCTTGAGGCCGAAGGTCGAAGCCAGTTCGCCGCGCACGCGAAAGGGCATCTGCGTTCCCGTCCAGACGGTTAACTTGCCGTCGCGCCACTCCGCCAGCGCGACCCGCGGCTCGAGCGGACAGTGCGCAATGTAGGCGATTTGATACGTCGCTTCGAGTTTGTGATCGGCCTCGGCGAGGCCTTTCTCCATGGAGCCTTTGTTGCCGCCGCCGCGGCCGCCGAACCCTTGCGCGGCTGCGGGATTCTTCTTGAGATAGTCGTAAAGTTCCTTCGAGGACGGCTGCGGCGGAACTTTCCATTCGGCGCGAATCGCGGACAGGGCGCGCTCGGCCACCTGCTCGTCGGGCGCCGCCACGCCGATGAAGTTGCCGTCGTGTACAACCGTCACGCCGGTTATGGCCTCCGCCGCTTTGATGTCCACAGAGACCAGGCTGGCGTTGAAACCATCCGGCCGCAGCACCTTGCCGACCAGCATGCCCGGTCGCTTCACGTCCGAAGCATACTTATGTTTCCCCGTGACAATCGCCTGGCCCTCGACCTTGGGGACCGGCGTCCCGGCGATTTTCCACTCAGCGGCCAGTGTGGTGTGAACATCGGCAGCGATGGCCTTTACGACCTTCTTGCCTTCGGTGAGCTGCCCAAAAGTGAACGACCGCTTCGTAGGCGGATGCTCGACCCTGCCGTTAGCGAGCACAAGAGCCGTTCGTTCGAGCTTGCTTCGCTCGGCGGCCGCGTCGAGCAAATACTCCCGCGCTGCGGCGCCGGCCTTGCGCAGTTGGGGCGCCATCATCGGCGTGGACATGCTTCCTGCCGTGCCGCCGTCGGGAGGCACGAGTGCCGTGTCCGCCATCACGAGGCGGATGGCAGCGACCGGTGTGCGCAACTCCTCGGCCACGGCCTGCGACAAGGACGTGCGGATATTCTGCCCGATCTCGACCTTGCCCGTGTAGACGGTGATCGTGTTATCGGCGCCGATGTGCAGCCAGGCGCTGAGTTCGGATGGTCCAGCGCCGCCGAAGCCACCCCGGCGTCTGCCTCCGGGTTGTTGAGCGGCGGCGTCCTGCATGAGGCAGAGCACCACCAGACCGCCGCCGGCAATCTTGAAGAACTCGCGGCGGTCGAGCTCGAAGGTATAGGCCGGCTCTTCGTGAAGCTCGTAGCGCTCGGGCTCGGAAAGGAGGTCGGCGAAGAGGTCCTTACTCATGGTTGGCCTCCTTCATTTTCCCGGCGGCCAGCTTGATCGCGCTAACAATCCGGCTATAAGTGCCGCAGCGGCAGATGTTGCCGCGCAGGGCGTGGACAATATCCTGGTTGTTCGGCTGCGGATTGCTCTTGAGCAGCGCCAGGCTGGCCATGATCATGCCGGCCGTGCAGTAGCCGCACTGCAGTGCGTCGGCATCGAGGAACGCCTGTTGCAAGGCGTGCAGCCGGCCGTTTTGTTCGAGGCTTTCGATGGTTTGAATGTGCTTGCCGGCCGCGACGCCGACCTGGGTGATGCACGAGCGGCTCGGCTGGCCGTCGATCAGCACAGTGCAGGCGCCGCAGTGGCCCTCGCCGCAACCGTACTTGCTGCCGGTCAAATCCAGGTCGTGGCGCAGCACCTGGAGCAGGCTGCGCTCGGCATCAGCCTGAACCCGGCAGGGCGCGCCATTTACGTGAAGTTCGCTCACGGTGGCCATGCGC
>DASZFN010000784.1:0-3851 GCA_035939715.1 Gemmataceae bacterium
TCAGAGATCAGAAGTCAGAGATCAGACCGCCGGCCGGAGGCCGGTGTGGCAAAATCGGTAGGATGGTTCCCTAGACCCTGCGGAATCTTCGTAACCCGTCATGGTTTTGGTCGCACGCACCCGTCTCGCGGCCCCTCTGGGTTGATTCTGCTTAACTTCATCACCTATGATGATCTGTCATCGGCCAGAGGTGACCCAAGCACCCTTGCGCCGGCAGGAGGGAGAAGTCTCAATGGTCAACCATGGTCCCAACTGTTTGGAAGGTCCCGTATCCCGCATGTTCCCCTGGTGGGCTTCGACATGCGGAAGCCGGCGCGATGACGCGCATAAAGGTCCCCGCAACTCCGAGGACCGTGCCATCCGTGGCGAACTGGTAGACCGCGTTCGCCGTGAAATTGCTGCTGGAACGTATGAAACGCCTGAAAAGTGGCAAGCGGCTCTCGACCGGCTTTTCGACTGCGTCGAGCAGGGCTAGTTTTCCGATCCGAGCACGAAATCTCCGCAAGGTTGGCGAGATCGATGCAAGTCGTATAATACAAATCAAGAACAATTATTGATTTCGCCATGAATGAAGCAAAGTTGGATTTCCCTAGAACTGGTGCCGCCGCAGAGGACGCCGTCCACCTGGCGCGAGTCGAGGTTTCGCAAAGCCCCGAGAACAAGTTTCGCGAATACCTGGCCAGTCGTTCGCGGCCCCAGCGCTTTACCGGCCAGCAACGGGACATGGTGCGGTTTATCTTCGCTCAGCACAACCACTTCGATGCCGAGCAACTGATCGATGATATGAAACGCGCGGGCTTCCAGGTGAGCCGGGCGACCGTCTACCGCACGCTGGCCAAGCTGGTGGACGCCGGCCTGCTCCGCCGGCTGGAGTTAGGGCCGCGCATGTTCTACGAGCATGACTACGGCTATCCGCAGCACGAGCACATGTACTGCCAACGCTGCGGCAAGGTGATCGAATTCCAGGATCCCGCGCTCGACACGCTCATCCGCGAAGTCTGCCAGCAACACCGCTTCCAGACCAGCAGCCACACCTTCATCATCCGCGGCGTCTGCCTCGACTGCAACCGGGCGCGCACGACCAATCGTCGCTTGGATTTGGTTTAGTCACTAGTCATTGGTCATTAGTCATTCGCCAAAGCGAATGACTAATGACCAGAAATGCTTTACACTCTTTCAGGCACGACGAACAGCTTGCGGTATTCGCGGGTCAGATAGGCGTTGGCTTCGTCATCCTTTACGCAGCGTTCGGCCTTCTGATCGATGGTCAGCTTCTTGCCGACGCGGCAGGAAGTTTTGTCCAGCGGTATCTTGTTTTCCTTGAGGTGATCCGACATGCGGGCCAGGGTTTCGTAGGCTTCCTTGTCGTCGCCGAAGGATTTCGCGGAATCCTGGAACGACTTGCCGCTGCCGAGGATATAGCTGATGTTGCCGAGATGGCAAAGGGCGCTCGATAAGTGGCCTTCGAGAATGTCGGCGTTCAGTTCGGATCGATTGCCGCTGCGCACGGCTTTGACGAAATTGCCGAAGTGATCTTCGCCCTTGCCCTTGCCGTTGAATTTCTGGATAACCTCGCCATTGTTGCTGAAGGCAACGATATCCTTATCGCCGGCGGCGACGAAGCCTTCCGAGCCATACCAGATGTTGCCAACGTGATTGGTTGGCTTTTTATCGGCCTTGGCCCCGGGGAACGGGCTTTTGGACGGTAAGCCGCGCACCTCAAAGATCAACTCGCTGTCGCCGTAATCAAAAGCACAAATCTGGGTATTGGCGGTTTCGCCATCGTCTTCGTAGCCAAACCGGCCGCCGATGCTTATCACTGACTTGGCCAGTTCGTTCTTGCCCAGGCCCCAGCGAGCCTTGTCCATTTCATGGATGCCCTGGTTGCCGAGATCGCCGTTGCCGTAATTCCACTGCCAGTGCCAGTCGTAGTGGAGCTTCTTGCGCATGAGTGGCTCCAGCGGCGCCGGGCCGCACCACAGATCGTAATCGATGCTGGAGGGAATGGGCTGCGGGCCGCTGACTTTGCCGATGCTGGGCCGCAGCTTGTAGCAAAAGGCCCGTGCCAGCTTGACCTTGCCGATCTTGTCGGAATGCAGGAATTCGACCGCCTCGCGCATGGCGCCGCTGGAACGGCTCTGCGTGCCGGTTTGGCAGATCTTGCCATATTTATCCGCCGCTTCGACAATGCGCCGCCCTTCGCTGACATTATGGCTGACCGGTTTTTCCACGTAGACGTGCTTGCCGCTTTGCAGGCCCCAGATGGCGGCCAGGGCGTGCCAGTGGTTGGGCATGGCGATGGTAATGATGTCGATGGTTTTGTCGTCCAGGACGCGGCGCAGGTCCTGCTCGTAGCGGGGAGCTTTTTTCTGCTCCTTTTCGACCAGTTTCATGGCCCGGCCGATCACGGCGCTGTCGCAGTCGCAAATAGTAGTAATCAGGCAGTCGTGCTTGTTGGCAAACTGCTTGACATGGTCCATGCCGCGGCCGTTGACGCCGATAACTGCCACATGCAGCTTGTCGTTGGCGTCTCCTTTCTTTTTGGCGGCCGCCCGGGCTGTGGCAACCGGGCCGGCGAATATTCCCGCCCCGGCCATCAGGGCGGCCAGTGCGGTCGTGTCATGCAGGAATTCGCGACGATTCATCGAAGACATGAAAGACTCCCTTTGGCAAGGTAAGACAAAGCGGCGGGAAAAACCTGCTGCTTATTGTCGCCCCGCCCTGGTTGCAGGTCAATTAGCAATAGCATTTTTTTCCACCGACTAGCGCCGCATCGACCGCTTCCGGCGGCCAAAGAGTGCGTTGAGCAGGGTAGTCATTCGCCATTGGCAGTGCAAGCAGTTTAGGTGGGTTCAGGGTATGCTGATCCGAGCCACACAACAGATTTCCTCTGCGTTCTCTGCGCACTCTGCGAGAGCCTTTCACTTCAACATCGCCCGGAAATACCCCAGCCCCACGCCCGCGCGCCGGCCGATCTCGACCTGTTGCGTGGCCGCGAGGATGCTGTGCAGGTTGTGCATGACGCTTGCGGGCGTCTGGCCGTGCTCGGGCAGGACATGCCATTCGCCGACCAGGCAACGGATGCGCGATAGCAGCCCGGCCCGGGCGAGCGCGGCCAGGATCGGCAACTCCGCGCCTTCGCAATCGAGCTTCAGCAGGTCGCAGCGGTCGATGTGCTCTTCGCGCCAGAGCTTGCGGATGGACAGGGCCGGCACGCGCATGGCCTGGCTGCCGGGCTCGCGCAGGAAGCAACTGCCGCCGCCGCTGTTGCGTCCGGCCTTGTCCGTCACGGCGTGGAACTCGACTTCGGCCACCTCCTCGCCCACGATGGCCGCTTCCACGATACGTACATTCGCCAGCGTCTCCTTGTCTCCCAGTCTCCTTGTCTCCTTGCCTGCTCCCAGCAGGTTCTGCTTCAACAGCGCAAGGTTGTCCGGGTCGCATTCGCAGGCGATGAGCCGGCAGCCGGGCCAGAGCGTGGCGGCGAGAACCGCAAAGGCGCCGATGTGGGCGCCAATATCGACGATGGTTCTCTCCGTGGCCGTTGTGGCGTCGTCTCCTGACCATGCCGCTGCCAGATCGCGGACGCCGTACCCATCAGCCGTCCACACCTCGTAGAGAATGTCTTGATCTACGGCGCCGCGCACGCAGAAGGCGATCTGTTCAGGGCACTTCTGGGACATGTCAGGTGGAGAATGTGGCCGGCGTGGAGTTACGTGAAGCATTGTGTTCGGCTAGCGGAGATGATTGCTGATTCGCCAAAAGCATATTTTTCTATAACCCATGCTAGAGCCTGCGTATGTGGCCTTCCGTTCTGTCCCTTCCGTCCCCTGTCCCCTTCCGTCCCTTCC
>DASZFN010000785.1:0-7332 GCA_035939715.1 Gemmataceae bacterium
TCTGGATCCCACGGCGATAATCAGCCCGCTTGAACCGCCGAACCTGCGCGTGACGCTGATCGCGCCGCAGGTATCGGTGGATGCCCTCATCCCCATCGGCTTGACCGGCCGGCCCGAGCTCGCCTCGCAGCAGGCCCTCGTGCAAGCGGCACTGGCCCGGATCAGGCAGGAGCGCATGCGGCCGCTGGTCCCCAGACTGATCCTGGAGGGTAGCCCCGGTCCCGCCGGGCCGGGAGGCTATCTGATGGGCGGCTTGTTCGCCTCCGGCTCCCACGGTGACGGGAATTCCCGGGTCCTCCGCGAAGACATCAGCGTGGGGCTGGTGTGGGAGCTGCAAAATCTTGGTCTGGGCAATCGTGCCCTGGTTCGCGAACGCCGCGCGGAACAGCAGCAGCTCCTGGTGGAGTTGTTCCGCGTCCAGGATCAGGTCGCCGCCGAGGTCGCCCGCGCGCACGTCCAGGTCCAGTCGGCGACCGCCCGTGTCACCACGGCAGAGAGGGGTCTCCGAGAAGCCGGACTGGCCTACGAGGGCAGCCTTGGTGAGTTGGGCACAGTCGACCGCAAAGGCGATGTCGGGATCCAGGTCCGCCGCGCATTTGAAGTGATCGATGCGCTCAAATCGTTATCCGCGGCGTACGACACCTACTTCCTGAGCGTTAACGACTACAACCGGGCGCAATTCCGGCTGTACCGCTCCCTGGGCTGCCCGGCGGAGATCCTGAGCTGCGAACGCGCGTCGGAGCCGATCCTGCCGGTGGATACGACCCGCCCGCCGCAGATGGCTCCGGTCTGCGCTCCCGATCCCTGCGGGCGCTCCGATAAGCCGTGTGCTGCCGGCCCTGACCGCGGCTGAACGTCAGAGCTGTTTGCCAGGCGCTCTGTTGTTGCCGGTCCGCCAAAGCCCACTGTAGTTGGCGGGCGGGCGGATGACCTGGCAAACGCATGCGAGTTTTTTAAGGCTTTTCCCGTTGTGCAGAATTCTGCACCACGGGGACCCCATCCCTGAACTCGGTAGCGTTTGCGTGTCCCGTAGAACGGAATTCATTCCGTTCAGCACGCGGGAGCGGCTCGGTTCTGAACGGAATGAATTCCGTTCTACGACATGCCTAGAGAGGAGGGATAAGGGACAGCGAACAGGTTCTTAACGAAGAAGGGCGACCAGGCTATCGGGGAGCGTCTCGTCAAAAACGCAGCCGGCTAGCCAGCGGCCGTCCGGTCTCTCCTGGGAATGGACCACGCGAGCGCGCAGAGCCAATCCCAGGCTCGTGCTGGGTCCGCTTAGATGGAGATCCAAATGTTCGCCCGGGTTTACCGGATCTGGGCACAGCAAGCCGACGCCCAGGGCAGAAATATCGCGCAGCTCGGCCTCTCTGGGGACCTCACCAAGCAGACGACAGCTGGTAGATACACGGCAGCGGCGGCGGGCCACGGCGCGGCGGTCGGTTGCCAAGGTGGGTTGCGACATCGGTGTCTCTCGTTCCGGGGAAAGTCTCAATTCGAGGTCGGCAATCTGGGGTAGGACCCTGTAGCAGGTTACTCAAACCTAGTTCGCTGCCTGCCGCCAGTCAAATGGCGTGATGAATAGCCCGTCGAAATGAAAGTGGGGCACCCGTAACTGATTGAATCAGCTACGAATGCCCCTTCGGGAGGCCTGCTTCCATTGTGAAGAGCCTATCTGGATGGGCTCTTACTCGTCTGTTGCAGTCTTGAGCACGACGTAAGTCGTCCCGCCCTTGGGCGTCTTGACCTGAAGCATCACGCCTTTCTCGAAAGAGCCTTTCTTCAGCGCCGTGCGCGCTTCCTCCACCGTCTTGACGCGGTTCTGGTCCACCTTGAGGATCAAGGTGTTGCTGGTCAGTCCGGCACGGGCGGCCATGCTGTCCGGGCTCACCTCGACGATGAGGATCCCTTCCGTCTTCTCCGGGAAACCGAGTTCCCTGGCGCGTTCCGCGTTGAGCTCGACCACCTTGACGCCGATCTGGGTGAAGCTGCTGGGAGTGAATTCCCTGGGAGCTTCGGAGTCCGATTCGGCGACCAGTCCCGCTTCGCGAGGCTGTTCCTCGATGGTAGCCGTGAGTATCTGGCGAGCGCCGTCGCGCAGCACGGTCAATGGCACGGGCTTGCCGGGCGCCAGGCCGGCGATGATCTTCTGCAGGTCGCGCGCGTCCTTGACCGGATGTCCTGCTGCGGCGGTCAGGATGTCCCCCTCCAGCAGACCGGCGCGTGCGGCGGGCGAGCCTTTGCTTACCTGGGCGATCACCACCGCGTGTCCCTTGTCAACGCCCAGGCGGGCGGCAACTTCCGGATCGAGGCCGCGGGCGTGGACGCCGAGATAGCCGCGGTGCACGGCGCCGTCCTTGAGCAATTGGGTCATGACGTTCTTGACCATGTTGCTGGAGATCGCCAGACCGATGCCCTGGAAACCGCCGGTCTCACTCTTGATGGCGGAATTGATGCCGATCACCTGGCCCTCCAGGTTCAGGAGCGGTCCGCCGCTGTTGCCCGGGTTGATGGCGGCGTCGGTCTGCAGGAAATCCTCATAGGTGTTCATGTGCACGTCCCGTCCTTTGGCGCTGATGATTCCAGAGGTCACCGAGCCGGTCAGGCCCAGGGGAGCGCCGACGGCCAGCACACGGTCGCCGATCTCCATGCCATCGCTGTCGCCCAGCTCCAGGTACGGCAGGGGCGCCTTGGCGTCGATGCGCACGATGGCCAGGTCGGTCTTCGGATCGCGCTTGATGTCGTGCGACATGAACTGGCGCCCGTCCTGGAGGGTGACCTGCACGCGCTCCGCATCGCGGACGACGTGGTCGTTGGTCAGGATGATTCCCTTGGGGTCCACGACGAAACCCGAGCCGAAGGCGTGGGCGGGCATCGGACGGCGGGGGGAGAACGGCTGCTTGTGCAGCTCGTCGAATTTCTTGCGGAATTCTTCCGGCACTCCGGGCATATTCTCGAATGGATTGCTGCCCGGTCCAGGCATTTTCGTCAGAGCAATGCGGGCCCTGGGCGTGGCCTCGATGCTGACGACCGCGGGCAGAACGTGCTGCACCAGGCCGCGGTAGGAGGCGAAGTCCTTACTCATTGCCGGCGCTTGCCGCGCCTCGCTGTTTTTGATCGACTGCTCAGCCACCAGCAAGCCGCTGGCGGCCAGCGCTGTGCACAGACCCAGGGTCAGGCCATAACGCATCATCGGAATAACCTCCGTTTCAAGTCTGTCAGGAGCGGTGAGGGGTCCAGGAGCAGCGCTGCTCTTGCAAACCCCTCACCAGCACCACTCGCCTTCAACAATGGTTCAGATCCCCATCGCACTTTTTGCCGGGCCGGTTGGCGCGCGCCGCCGTCGTGCGGCCGCGATTTTGCCGCAGCACGCGCACCAGCTTGGCAGCCAGCATGAACAGCCGCAGCCCATCCGTGGATTGTTCCGCCAGCCACTCCCGCGTAAATTCCAACGACAGGCAGTCGCGCTCTTCCAGCAGCGCGGCAATCAATTGCTCGCGGCTCATTTCCTCGAGCACGAGCATCTCCAGCTCGATCAAGGTTGCGAACATGACTCTTCCTCCAATCTTTTTGCCTGAGTGCTTAACCGGCCGAGCGCCGCTTGCAGAGCAGGACGCGGTTGCCGCGCTTGTTGAAGCGCATCCAGCTCATGTAGACGCGCATCAGGAAAAGACCGCGGCCGGACTTCTTTTTTCCGCGCGGCGGCTCAGCGAACAGGTCCGGCGCGAGATACGGGTTGAAACCCAGGCCTTCGTCGGCGACCTCCACCAGGACCGCCTCGGCGCTCAGGTGATAATGGATCAGGACCGCCCGGCTCCGATCGCCGCGGTTGCCGTGCCGAAGGGCGTTGCAAACCGCCTCGCGCAGAACCAGGCCCATGGCGAAGCTATCCTTGCGGGGATATTCCAGGGCCTTCATTTCGGCTTCCAGGTGCCTGGCTAGCGGGTATAGCTCCGCAATCTCGTGAATTTCGGCACGCTGCCAGCCGTTCTGCGGAACATCAGCCGGGGGCGCGTCGTGGTAGGCGTATGCGAATTCATGACTGTGCATGCTCTTCTCCTGGAGACCGTTTATGTCCGAACTCCCTTGCCTGCTCCATCTATCAAGCCGATAATCAGCACAGCAGTCTGACACGGAAACCGAGATTTTCCTGGCATGGCGGACACGACCGGCTCCAGCGTGACGCAGATCATCCAGGCGGCCCAGGGAGGCGATCCGCAATCGATCGCCCAGCTTTTGCCGCTGGTCTATGCCGAGCTGCGCAAACTGGCCCACGCCCGCATGAGCCGCCAGGCTCCGGGGCAGACCCTGGAGCCCACCGCCCTCGTGCACGAAGCCTATCTGCGGCTGGTCGGGAAAACGGCGCTGCCCGTGGAAAGCCGCAAGCATTTTTTCTTTGCCGCCGCGCGCGCCATGCGCGATATCCTGGTCGAACGGGCGCGGAGCAAGGCGGGACCGAAACGCGGCGGCGGCCGGCAGCGGCTCGAGCTGACCGACGCCATCGCCATCCGCGAGCCGCCGCCGGCCGAGGTTCTCGCCCTTCAAGAAGCTCTGGAAGAATTGGAAGAACTAGACCCGCTCAAGGCGCAGATCGTCAATCTGCGCTACTTCGCGGGCATGAGCATGAACGAGGTCGCCGAGGTGCTCGGCCTTTCCGAGCGCACGGTCCACCGCCACTGGCGCTTCGTCAGAGCGTGGCTAAAAAGCCGCCTCGGCGAACAGGAATGATACGCATGAGCAGGATGCCGCTCGAACGCATTGAAGACCTGTTTCACCAGGCCGCAGACCTGGACGCCGAGGCTCGGGCCGCCTTCCTGGACCGCGAATGTGCCGGCGACAGCGCCTTGCGCGACGCCGTGGAAGAACTGCTGCGGCACGATGAGGGTTCGGACCGGACCGAGACCTTCATCGTCAGTCCCATCGAGCGCGCGCAGCTCGATGAGCTGCCGACGGCTTCCGGCCAGGCCTGTGCGACTATTACACTGCCGCAGCAAGCCCCTCCGGGCTATGAATTGATCGAAGTGCTGGGCAGCGGCGGCATGGGTGTCGTTATCAAGGCACGTCAGCTCTCGCTCGGCCGGCTCGTCGCGCTGAAGATGCTGCCCTATACCGCTCCGGTCACGCCCGAACAATTCGCGCGCTTTCGCGCCGAGGCGCAGGCGCTCGCCTCCCTGCAACATCCCAACATCGTCCAGATTTATGAGGTCGGCGAGCTGGAAGGGCGCCCCTACCTGGTCATGGAATATGTCCCCGGCCCCAACCTCGCCCGCGACCTGGATGGCTCTCCGCAGCCGGCGCGTGAGGCAGCCGAGCTGGTCCTGGTGCTGGCCGGGGCCATTCAGGCCGTCCACGACCGCGGCATCATCCACCGCGATCTCAAGCCGGCCAATGTTTTGTTGGTGAGTGGTGGAGTGGTGAGTGGTGAGTCGTCGGCCAGGAATGCTCAGGAACGATCATCCACCACTCACCACTCACCACTCACCACTCACCAAATCAAGATAACGGACTTCGGCCTCGCCAAGCGCTTCGGCCCCGGCAGCAGCCAAACCACGAGCGGCGCGATTCTGGGCACGCCATCGTACATGGCGCCAGAGCAGGCGCTTGGCCGCCTCGACGCGCCGGGGCCGGCCATCGACATCTATGCACTGGGCGCGATTCTGTACGAACTTCTGACAGGCCGGCCGCCTTTCCGGGGCACGAGTCCAGAGGAGACGATCACGCAGCTCCTGTACGAGGAGCTGATCTCTCCGGCCCGATTGCGGCCCTCGTTGCCGCGCGACCTGGTCACCATTTGTCTCAAGTGCTTGGAGAAGGATCCGCGGCGGCGTTACCCCAGCGCCGCCGTGCTGGCGGAAGACCTGCGCCATTTTCTGGCCGGCAAGCCGATTCTGGCGCGTCCCGTCAAAATGCCCGAGCGTCTCTGGCGCTGGTGCCGCCGCCGGCCGCTCGTCGCCGCACTCGCCGCGACCAGCAGCCTGCTGGCTATCGCGCTGGTCGTCACCATCATGGTCTATCAGTCGCTCTTGCTCCGGCAGACGGAGCACAAACTTCAGGGCGTACAACAGCAGGCCCTGCAGAGCGGTCAACTTGCTGACGAAGAGCGCCGGCAACTGTCCAGCCTCGACCGCGCCCTCGGCGCCCGCGAACTGGAGCAAGGCGACGCCTTGGCGGCGCTGGTCTGGTTGACCGAGGCGCTGCGGCTCGACAGCGGCGACCCGGAGCGCGAACGGGAAGACCGAGTCAGGATCGCCCTGGCCTTGCAACAATGTCCGCGCCTGGTGCAGTTGCTGACCGGTAACCAGCCGGTTGCCGGCGTGCAGCTGAGTCCTTCGGGCTGCTGGCTGGTTATGCTCGGCAAGGATGGGTCGCTGGAGATCCTGGAAGTGCTAACGGGCCGGGTCCGCCCGCTGCGCGGCGCGCTTGGCGCTGGCGGAAAACCTGCATCCATTGCGCTGAGCCGGGACGGCTGTCTCCTCGCTGTAGTAGAGAGCGATGGCTCGACGCGGGTATGGAACGTGGATAAGGGCGCGCCGCACACGCCGGCCTTTCGCCATGAAGCAGCGGTGCTGCGGGCCACGTTTGGCGGCGACAATCTCAGCCTGACGGCGCAACTGGCCAACGGCAAGATGCAGACCTGGGATTTACGCACCGGACAGCCGGACCTGGCAGCGCAAGCCGAGCGCCGGGCCGCCCGCGCCAGCGCCGTGACGGAAAATGGCCGCTGGTTCTTTGCGCTTTCTGAGGATGGTTTGGGGCGCGTGGGCCAGTTACCCCACGGCAACACCGTGGCCGGGCTCACGCATGTCGATCACTCCGTCACGGTCGCCGCCCTTCGGGATGACGGTCGCCGGCTTGCCCTGGTCGATCCGGACAACGTGCTCTGGACCTGGGATCCTCAATCCGGGAAGGAAACTCTGCTGGTTCCCTCGCTGCGCTCCGAAGGGATCGTCAGAGAAATGAAATGGAGCGCCGACGGCCAGCGCTTGCTGACGGTCAGCAGTCTCAATCGGGTTCGCGTCTGGGATGCCGATACCGGTGTCCCGCTGACACCGCCCCTGGTCCATGTCGGGCCGTTGTTGTCGGCGGGTTTCGCGGGGAGCGACCAGGTGCTCACCATTGGCCGCGACGGCAACGTGCGGATCTGGGAGTTACGGCAAAACTCAAGGGAGCCGGGCGAGCCCGCACCGGACAACCGGCCGTTGCCGGAACTCGTGTCGCTGGCCCAGCTTCTTTCCGGCCGCTGCCTTTGCGCGGATGGCAGCTTGCTGCCCCTGGAAGCCGGTCAACTGGACTCGGCGTGGAAGAGTCTCCACCCTTGAATTTTCATTTTTT
>DASZFN010000786.1:0-5181 GCA_035939715.1 Gemmataceae bacterium
GGCGGTTCGTCGCGCATGATGACCGCCAGGCGCCGCGAACTTATACTTTCCAGGAGCAGCCCGATCTCATTGTCGATCCCTACCGAGAGGCGTGCAGGTCGTTCGCGCCTAATTTGCAAGCGAGAATGTTTCACGGCCAAATAGCCGTCTGCCAGAAAAATCAGCAGTAGCGCGGCGTCATAACCCAGGATTAACCAACGCACGCTGGGAATGAACACCCCCGCCGGCACGGCCAGCAAGGAAAGGGCAAACAGCAAGACAGTCATGCGCGACGGCACCATCAGCGTGGCACCTCGACGCGCTCCAGCACGGTGGTGAGCATATCGTCCGTCGTGAAGCCTTCCACATAGGCATCGGGCTGAAGCGTGATGCGATGGCGCAGCACCGGCCGGCAAACGCGCTTGACGTCATCCGGTGTGACGAACGCCCGGCCGTTCATGAGCGCGCTGACCTTCGCGGCCTGCAGCATATGCACGGCCGCCCGTGAACTGGCCCCCATCAGCACCTTGTCCATCTCTCGTGTCGAGCGCACGATTTTGCCGATATATGTGGCAACTTCCGGTTTCGCAACCACGCTAGCCATCTCCTCTCGGGCGCGCAGCATCTGGGCTCGGCTCACTCCCGTAAACTCGATCGGCCCGGCACCGGCAGACTGGCCATCGGCAACGCCTGGCCCCGTCCCCCTGGCTGGGGCAGCTCCAAGAATGTCCAGCGGATGTCCCAGCCCGGCCCGGCCCTGATACAGCCGCAGGATGCGGTCCTCCTCTTCCGCCGGTGGATAGCGGACTTCGAGCTTGAGGAGGAACCGGTCGAGTTGCGCTTCCGGCAAGCGATACGTGCCTTCGTACTCGACGGGATTCTGCGTGGCCACCACCGTAAACACGTCCGACAGCGGATGACTGATGCCGTCCACGGTGACCGTTTTCTCCTCCATGACTTCCAGGAGAGCCGATTGCGTTTTCGGCGGCGTACGGTTGATTTCATCCGCGACCAGGATATCGGTAAATACTGGACCTGCGCGAAACTCGAACTGGCTGGATTGCAAGTTGAAGACGTTTGTCCCCAGGATGTCGGAAGGCATCAAGTCGGGCGTGAATTGAATCCGTTTGCAATCGATATTCAGCAGCCTGGCCACGGTCCTGGCCATAAGTGTCTTTGCGGTTCCAGGCACGCCCTCTAACAAAATGTGCCCGCCGCAGATGACGGCCAGGAGCAACAGCTCGATATTCTCGCTTTGACCGACGACGACACGCTCCGCCCGATTGAGTAAGTACTCGACCAGCTCGGGCACGGTCCGTTCTTTCTCAGCCTGCACGCAACACCTCGGTCTTGAATCGATCAAGGTTCTTCGTCAACGTCAACAACGGTCCCGGCGCAACCGTATTGCTGCGCAGCGCAGTGACGCCGCGCAGCAGAGCCTCTAGTTCCTGGCTGTCTCTCGCGGGGTTGTGCCGCCGCCATGCCGAGAGGATCTCCGCCGGCAGCGCCGTGCGTGGCAGCCGCAGGTGCCGGGTCATAGCCGCTAGAAAATCCCGGCACAGCGTGGCCGCGATCATGCGCTGGGCGCCCGTGCGCTCATAAATGCGCGCCAGGGCCGAAGCGTAGTCCACGGCATCGGCCCGCTTTTCTTCAGGAATGTTCACGGGCCGGCCCAGGCGCAGCCCAACGCCCCAGGCGGCGATGGCCAGTACCGCTCCAAGGGCCGGAAGGATCCACTGCTGCCCATGATAATGCATGTAGCCCCAGAAACCCCCGCCGGAGCGCAGACCGTGATGATATTCATCGAAGTAAACGCGTCCATCGCCAGCATGCAAAGCCGCCAGGTTGACCAGGAAGCGCAGGTTGTCGCCGCGCTTGAGGCCGCGGAGCGTCAGGAGAGATGGATCTGCCGCCACAATGATCCGCCCCTTGCCGCGCCGCACAAGCACGGCGCCGGGCTGGTTGTCGAGCCACCAGAGGGGCAATGCGTTCTTGACACCGCCGAGCACATCGTGTCCTTCCATGACGATCTTCCCCAGTCCCTCGGTGTAACCGCCCGCTTCACTGACCGCGGCCTCGGTCGTCACATCCTCGGCGATGCGCGTATCGTTTTCTACAAAGAGATCCAGCGCGCTGTGCACCGGCGTCACGTGCCGGCTGCAGAGAAACAAGGTATTGCCGTGCTCGACCCAGTGCAGCATTCCCTTCACGGCCAGCTCATCCAGCGTCGACTCCGCGCCGGAAAACCATGAGCGGTCGGCGGGCTCCACAAGGACCAGCAGGCATCCTTTGGACTCGCGCTGTTCCGAATGCTGGATGGGCCGCGTCAAGGCCACCGGTTGCCAGTTCAATTTTCGCAGCAACGCGCCGGCAGCGGACAGGCCATTGGAGTCCTCGCCAAGAAGGGAATACTCCGGCATCCCTTTGCCCGCAGCAAGCCAAACGCTGAGCGCATGGTAAACCACCCCTGCAAAGGAACCGAAGGCGACGAACAACAGTATCCAGCTCATGAGCCTGCTCATGTATCCAATCACCGTGCCGGAATACCTTCGCGGGCGACACGATTGGAATCGTATCCCACACCGTGAACTACTGACTACTGACTACTGACTTCATCTCGAATCTCCTCAGCCAGTGCGCGGCAAGCCTGGTAGTCGGTCGGTTCACAGATATTTTCGCTGTACCACTTAATCTCAAACAGATTGGTCATGCCTGCGAACGGCGTATGCAACGTATCGCGACTACGCAGCTGACGAACGTATTCGCCATTGGTGCGCGTGCGCTCCAGGCGAATCAAGCTGGCCCGGTGCAGCAAAGCCAGCACGGCCAGATAGAGCGTACGCACCGCCTCACGCCCGCGGCCGGCGCGTGCCAGATCGTCAGCCTCGCGCCACAGCCCTGTCACCGAGAACTCGTGGGGGTTAGTCAGGATGTTTTCCAATGACGGAACCGCTGCGCCGCTCTGCTGCGTCACGGGTTTCGCCGGCTGCTGCTGTCGTCGCTGCCAGAACTGCATTGTGGCGACAACCAGCGTGGCGACGAAAATCCCGCCCAGGATCAACCAGCCGAACGCGCCGAATCCTCCTTCGGGATGCGGCCCGACCATCCCGGGACCGCGCGGTCCAGCCCTGCCCGGCGCATCGGCTTCCGGGTCCTCCTTCTCTACACGACGTTCCATCTTCTTGTCGTGCGGTGGTTGCCGGGGCTTTCGGACCGGCCGACTCTCCTGGTCATTAGCTTCCTCTTCCGCAGGCAACAGCTTTTTCAGTTCCTCGCTCGAGAGGCGCCGCGCGGGGTCTTTCTCATCTCGAGCCCAACCGCGCAGGCTCTCCTCGATCAGATCCAGGCGGCGGTCGAGGTCGCTGAGAACGGTAAGGGCCCCGTCGCGGCCGCGATGACCGAAGTCCTCAATCGCCTCGCGGAACCAGCGATAGCGACCCTTGCTTGAAGCCGCTTCGCGCTCCAGATCGGCGACGACTTTCTGCAAGCGCGGATGCCAGCGTTGGCTGCCTGGATACGGTTCGGCTTTCGAGATCTCGAGGCTGATGGCTTGCAGTTCCCGGCGTGCATTGCCAATGGCGCCCAGGCGGCCGTCGCCGCCGGTTGCTCCCATGGGGGCGAGCAGTATGGTTCCCAGGGCCAGCACCAGAACTCCGGCGCGGCTGCGCACGGCATTCGGAAAAAGCCGCTTCACGCGGTACCACAGATCGAGTCCTTCGTAGCGGGCGCGGGCATCGATGTGCAACAAATAATTCGCCGCCTCGAAATAAGGGGACAGCAGCAGCCAGGCCAGCATCACGAGCGCCGTTAGATAAGCGGGATTCTGGAGAGACAAAACCAAGCCCGCCAGCGCCACATCCAACCCGGCAAGATGTTCCGCGGTCCAGAGGCCGACACGAGCCAGCAGATAGAGGTTAAGGACCGCAAACAGCAGCAGCGCGAACCGGCTTACCATGACGGCAGCAGCTTTAAGCGGCTGGCGCTGCGCCTCTTGACCGGCGCTTCGCCAGGCTGCAAAAAGGCTTCGCTCGCCGCCGGCAAGGATTGGATGCACCGTGGCGCCGCTCATCAGCACGGCCAAGCCAGGCAATAGCAGCAGCCAGCTCCCGAGGAAGCACGCCGCGGCAATTAGCCCGCGCGCGGCGGCATGATTTCCCGACCGATGCAGAGACGCGCCGAGACATTCTCCCAGTGTCGGCTGGCTGCCATCTGCAGCACGACGGAAAAACTCCTGACAGACGCCCGAGCCCAGCCCCGAAAGAAGCATGGCCACAGCCGCGAGTGCCGGCCAGAGCAACCGTTGCCACACCGATGCCGGCAAGGGACCGGTCAACAGGCAGAACAGGGTTATGCACAGAGGCGCGGCGAATACACTTGAAAGCGCCAGCAACAGCGGACCGTTGGCCAGGTAAAGCCTCCAGGCGTCGTCAAGAATTTCCCCAGCGGTTCGGGGTCGAACTTCGTTCTGGGCCGCGGATGCCATGCAGCGCTCTCAGGGTGCGAACTTGCCTTCAACCAACCAAAATAAGGCCGTGAAAAAAATCCAGGCGCCGCCAAGGAGCAGCGCTGCCGTCAACCAGCCCAAGCGGCGCGGCGCGGAAGCCGCCTCGGACTTTCGCCCCAGGTCCCGCAAACAGGCATGGCAAAAGTTGATGCCTTCCAGGCGGGTCGTGCATTCGGCGCAGATCACCGAGCGGCAATGCATGCACACGCCAATCCCGGCTCGCTCACCATGGTACTTACAGACCGCCACGCTCTCACTCTTTCTTCAGGAGCCGAAAACTGGCCATGGCTTGCCGGATTTCCGGCTCCGCGCGGGCAAAGCGGCGCCGGTGCGCCCAGCAACTTAACACATATGCCCTGGCCCTGCCGTCCCGCTTGCGCACTTGAATGACATACGTCAAGGGAACGCCGGCCTGGCGCAGGTCGACGTGCACTTCGAGTGCCTGCATGCCGTCCACGTCCGGCAAACGCTTGCTCTCGTGAACGTGCACGGCCGTTGTCTCCCCTGCCAGCTTCTTATGGTTGGGCGTAAGCGCGTTGGGCTCACGCAGCCGTGCGATAAAATCATCCATGCATCCGTCGATCGTTTCGTCCGGCCTGGCGAACTGTCCCAGTACCTGGACATACGCGTCCTTGCCGACGTTGACGAGAACCAGCCCTTGCTCCTCATTGGTTTCGCGCCAGACTCCCCAGCGCGGC
>DASZFN010000787.1:0-9389 GCA_035939715.1 Gemmataceae bacterium
GACGAACGGCGCTGCCCCGTGATCCGTGGCAAAGTGGCAAACTTGCCTTTAACGAATTCGTAACCCTAGTCGCCCGTGAATAGTTCCGACTGAAAACATGTTTGCCACGCGTGGCCACCAACTTGGCAAACTGGCAAACTCGTTTGACGCCAGCAACCTAGCTACGTGTCGATGCGATTCCCCGTTCCCGAGAATCCTCGGGAACGGGAACTGCAAACTACCCGTCCGGATTCCGGTCAAACTTCTGGTACGGCAAGCGCACGCCGTTGACGAAGAAGAAATCCGCGGTCGGCACGGTCGGCGCCGGCAGGTAGCCCTGCGAGGCGGCGAAGGTGACGACGTCGTCCTGGGTGACGCCGTCGCCGCTCACGCCGAGGCCGCCGACCAGGACCTGGATGCCGTTTACCGTCTTGTAGAGCGGCACGCTGCCGGGGAAGAAGACGATGCCGTCCTGGTTGGCGACGTTGTTCGGATCGCGGAAGTTGCTGTCGGGGAAAAAGGCGTTGTGGCCTTGCACGCTCGTGTAAGCGGAAGGCGGCAGCGGCGGGCCGACCTGCAAGCCGGTATTCGGGTTCGTGCCCGGGTCGTTGAGGATGGAGAAGGGGCCGGGAGGCGCGCCGTTGATTCCCACCGGGAAGTTCGGCAAGGCCAGGAAGCGGAACGTGCGGTTGCTGGCCGCGGCGCCGGGGGGCAAGCCGGGCACCTGGTCGATCGGCTGCAACTGCGTCGGGTCGGAGTAATAGGCCACGTTGCGCGACTTGGCCACGGCCACGGCGATGGAGAAAACCGTGGCATCCCGCATGCGGTAGACGCCGAGCAAGTTGCCTGCGCGGTCCGAGACCGCGAAGACAAAGCTGGCCGGCGTGTCGGCCGGCAGGCGAATGGCGGCGCGCGTGGTGTTGGCCTGTAAGATTCCCTGCGTGACGATGCGCACTACATCGTCGGCGGTCAGTCCGCTCCCGGCGTGCGGCGTCACCAACCAGCCTTCAGGCACGGTCACGCCCGCCATCGTGTTCGGCGATTCCGCCATGGGATTCATGGGTGTCGGCAGTGTTGGGGCGATCGGCATTCCCCCCATCGTTACTGGGTAATTGAGGCCGTCAAACCTACTTCCCGTGCCGAGCGTGGCGCCGTAAGCGGCCAGGGCGTTAGGGCCGAGCTGCGGTCCTCCGGGGCCAACGATGCTTAGCGTGATGCCGACCAGGGTAAGAACGCTATCCGGGGTGGCAGGCAAGATAATCTCCGGCAGCCGGGGCACACCGTCCAGTGTGCCAATGGGCAAGGCGAGACCGGGCGCTCCACCCACGGCGGCCAAGGCGATGTACTCGGCTTCCAGCGAACGGTCGGGTTTGGTCGGGTTGAAGGTCGCGCCCAGGGAGGAGTTCTCTTCGGTGGCGAAGCCGGTGGCGCCGGGGAAGAAGATACCGATGCCGCCCACCAGGAGGTTTTGGCCGAATTGGGTCTTGTAAATCGGGATGCCGCCCGGCAAGGTGCCGATGCCACGCGACTGGCCGTCGGGGAAAATGCCGGACGCCAGGCCGTAGGAGATCGGCGGATTCATTTGCTGCCCTGGAGGAATGAGGTTGTTGGGCACGTTGAAGCGATTCGGCAAGGCAATGTCGTCCGGCGTGCCGAAGACGCCGTCCGGGCCGGGGCTGATTATGCTATCGCGGTTGGTGGATTCGATGTCGTAGAGGTCCGCCGAGGGGGTGAAGGCCACGCCCGGCGGGAAGTGGCCGCCGATGCCGATGGGCGCGACAAAGCCGGGGCCGCGGATCACGGAATTCGGGTCGAGGATGTCCGGGTCCGACATGACTTCGCGCTGCGTCATGGTGGACTGGCTCAGATCGCGAATCGTGCGTGTGGTGAGCGGCGTGCCGATGCCGGAGTCGTTGGCGAAAAAGGCCGCCGTGCGCGCTTCGGCCACGGCGCCGTCGATGGCAAACGTTGCTGTCGCCGGATTGGCCATGAGCGTGGGCGACACGCCGCTCTCCACCCGGACGCCCAGAATATTTCCCGCTCGGTCCACAATAGCGATAATCGCGTCGTGGCTGGCTGTGGCGGCGGCGGCGCGTTCCAGAAGCGTGCCGACCTCGCCTCCTGGGAAGCCTGGCAAAGGATCGGTTGTCAGCATCGCTGGGTCACTGTTAGGTGGATCATTAGCCCCCGGCGCGTATTCTTCAGAAGAGAGAATCGACGCAATGACCGTGTTGTCCGTGCCGCCGCTCTGCAAGACACTGACAAAACCGGTGAGCCCGGCCGTATCCGCGGCGCGGTGCAGGAAGCGCTGATAATAGCTCTGCACGAGATCTTGCCGATATTCCTGGCTCGTGAGGATCACATTGGCGACATAGATGCGGCTGACGCCCATTCCCAGAAGCTGATCGAAGCTGGTCCGGCCGCCCGCGTCCACAGTGCGGTGCAGCACATCGGCGTAGAGCGCGTTGAGAAAACCATCGTTGCTGCTGCCGCCGCGGCTCTGGAAATATTCGGCAGAGCCGGCGAGCAGGGCTGCTACCTGTTCCGGCGTTCCACCAAAGCCGAGGAAATTGGTGAACGCAGTCAGTCCGGCGGCATCGGCGCTGCGGTGCAGAAGCTGCGAATAAAGTCCCTGGACCAGGCCGGTGCGATACTCGGGACTGGCCTCGATCGCCGTGACCACGGCAGGACGCGTCAGTTGGCCTGCCTGAAGAGCGGCGCCGAACACGTTCAGGCCAGCGGTGTCCGCGGGCCGGTTCAGCAGGTCGGGATAAATCTTGCTGACAAAATTCGCGGTGGTCGCCGCATCCAGCAGTTCGCGGGATTCCAGGGGCTCCACAACCAGGTGTGCCTGTCTGAGTTCGTTCCGTTGCTTGCGCTTGTTCCGTTGCATGCCGCCCCTCCCCTATCTGGCTTGGCCACGTTGCCTCGGGCGCCGTGGCGATGTTTGAATATTTCAAGATGCGGATATTCTCTCGATAGCATCGGCATATCCACTACAGCCGTTTTACCCGAATCGCAAAATCTTTTCGGGCTCGTAATAGTTTCGCCAGTTTGCCCCGGCAACGCAACCAGCAAATCTGTCAATTTACTCAAGATCGTTAATAATTGCGGTCGATAACGGACGGTGAGACATTCGCTCAGAAAGGATCTGGCGCGGGAGCATTGTTCATGGCGCGTGGTACGGCAAGATGCCGCGGGGTTTTCGGCCTGATGATCGGTCTGTGCCTCGCTGCCGGCGTGCGCGCCCAATCCCCCTATGCTCACCCGACCAACGCCGAGCCGCAGATTTCGCCTGTCGTTACCAGTTTTGAAGATAGGCAATCACTGCCTTCGCCCTTGTTTGCCCGGCCACTAGATCGTCCGGCGCCGGCGGCGCCCGAAGCGCCTTTGCCTCCGGCTCCAGAAGAGTTGCTGCGGCTGCCCGTCGATCCGCCGCTCGGCTACACCGGCCCGTCCGGCATATTACCGCGCGACAGCCAGGAAAGCAGCCACTTTGTCCCCATGGAAGATCGCTGGCGCATCGGCTTTCCCGCTTGGGATCGCTATGACCAGGGGCATCCGCTGGGGAAAGACTATCCCTACAAGGAGGGCCACTGGTGGGACCCTTACAATGAGAATGTTCTCAAGGGCGATTATCCCATCATCGGCCAACATACGTTCTTTGTCGTCACGGCGACCGACACGATGCTGTTCGATTTCCGCCAGGTGCCGACCGCCACGTCGCCGTTCGAGAGCACGACGCGCCCCAATCGCTTCGAGTTCTTCGGCAGTCCCAACCAGTTCTTGTTCACGAATTATCTCAGCACCAGCCTCGACCTGTTCCATGGCGACGCCGCTTTCAAGCCGGTTGACTGGCGCGTGAAGGTGACGCCGATTTTCAATGTCAACTACCTGGCGGTCGATGAGCTGGCGGTCGTCAATCCCGATGTGCGCCGCGGCACCACGCGCGGCCGGACCTGGTTCTCATTGGAAGAATATTTCGTCGAGGCCAAGCTTGCCGATCTCAGCCCCGATTACGATTTCGTGTCCGTGCGCGTCGGCTCGCAGCCGTTCAACAGCGACTTCCGCGGCTTCATCTTCGTCGACACGAACCGTGCTATTCGTCTCTTCGGCACCCGGGAGTCCAACAGGGACCAGTTCAACCTGATTCTCTTCGACCAGCAGGAGAAAGACACCAACAGCGAGTTGAACACCTTTCAGATGCGCCATCAGCAGGTCTTGATCGCCAACTATTATCGGCAGGACTTCATCTTCCCCGGCTATACCGCCCAGGTCAGCCTGCATTACGATCACGACAACCCGACCTTCCACTATGACAAGAACGACTTCCTCGTCCGGCCTGATCCGGCAGGTGTCTTCCAGGAGCACCGCGTCGATGCCGTCTATTTTGGCTGGACCGGCGACGGGCATATCGACCGTTACAACATCAACCACGCCTTCTACTGGGTGGTCGGCCACGACACCCGGAACCCGATCGCGGGCCAGCCACAGGAGATTAGCGCCGAGATGGCCGCCGTCGAACTGTCCTACGACCGGGACTGGGTTCGGTTCCGCACGTCGTTCTTCTTTTCGTCCGGCGACAGCAATGCCAATAACCGCCATGCCACGGGCTTTGACAGCATCCTCGACCACCCTGAGTTCGCCGGCGGCGACTTCAGCTACTGGCAGCGCCAGGCGATTGGGCTGTTCGGCGTCAACCTGACGAACCGGGAAAGCCTGGTGCCCGATTTGCGTGCCAGCAAGATCGAAGGGCAGGCGAACTTCGAGAATCCGGGGCTCTGGCTGGGAAACCTGGGTGTCGACTTTGAAGTCACGCCCAAGTTCCGCATTATCAACAACTGCAATTTTCTCTGGTTTGACGAGCTTAGCCCGCTCAAAGTGTTCACCTTCCAGAACAACATTCACCATTTTATCGGCGTTGATTTGAGCACCGGAATCGAGTACAGGCCGCTCTTGAACAACAACGCCATCGTCACCATGGGATTGTCCGGCCTTATTCCCGGCGCCGGCTTCCGGGACCTCTTCAACCGGTTCGAGGATCCTGTGAACCCGATGCTGGCCGCGTTCATGCAGATTCAGTTGACCTATTGACGCTTGGTACCCGGTCGTCGTGAGTGGTAACGAGGTGGGGTGGCTCATGGAGACGAGGCGACGCCTGACACGCCCGGGGAGCTATTCGCTCCTGCTGTCGTTGCCGATCGTGCTCGGCGGCGTTTTGCTGATGCTGCGCCTTTCGCCTGCGGGTGTGCAGGCTCAGGAGAAGAAGGGATTTCCACCACCGGCGCGGGGTGAGGCCTATCCATTGCCGCCGGAACTACAAGGCGTCGATCTGCTGCGGCAAACGGATGCCGAGGCGGCGGCCAAGAGCGCCGGTTGCATCAACTGCCATCAAGAGGCGCGCGATCCTCATTACAAGAATACTGTTCGCCTGGGCTGCACCGATTGTCATGGCGGCGACGCGACCGCGGCAGCCAAGGAACAGGCTCATGTCAGGCCGCGCTTTCCAGATGCCTGGCCGACCTCTGCCAATCCGGTGCGCAGCTATACGCTTCTCAATCACGAGTCGCCGGAGTTCGTGCGCTTTGTGAACCCGGGCGATCTGCGGATTGCCCACATCAGTTGCGGTACTGCGAACTGTCATGCCAACGAGGTCCTGCAGAATCGCAAGAGCATGATGGCGCACGGCGCCATGCTCTGGGGGGCCGCCCTCTACAACAACGGCTCGGTTCCGAACAAATGGGCGCGCTTTGGCGAAGCCTACAGCATGCATGGCGTGCCGCTGCGCCTGCAAACGGTGCCGCCGCCCAGCGAGCAGGAGCTGCGGACCAAGGGCGTCGTGCCGTTTCTGGATCCATTGCCGCGCTTTGAAATGAGCCAGCCCGGCAACATCCTGCGCATCTTCGAGCGTGGCGGCCGCTTCGTCCCGGAAATCGGTATTCCCCAGCGTGAAGAGGATCCGGGCAAGCCGCGCACTCGTCTGAGCGTGCGCGGCCTGGGGACGCAAAATCGCACCGATCCAGTCTTCGTCGGCTTGACCAAGACCCGACTGTTCGACCCTACCACGAACTTCCTGGGCACCAACGATCATGCCGGCGATTACCGCTCCAGCGGCTGCAGCGCTTGCCATGTCCTCTACGCCAACGATCGTTCCGCGATTCACTCCGCGGATATTGCCAGGTACGGGCATCGCGGCTTGAGCTTCAGCACCGATCCAACGATTCCGCATGACGAGTCCGGGCATCCCATTGCGCACCGCTTTACGCGCTCGATCCCTACCAGCCAGTGCATCGTCTGCCATGTGCACCCCGGCACCAACGTCATGAACAGCTACCTGGGCTATATGTGGTGGGACGAGGAAACGGACGGCGAGCTGATGTATCCAGCCAGGCAAAAACGGCCGACCAGCGAGCAATTTGCCAACGACCAGATGTCCAATCCGGACGAGGCTGCCGCGGCGCACGGCCTGTGGTCGGACCCCAAGTTCCTCAACCAGGTTTACGATCTCAACCCGCTCGCCAGGCATACCCAGTTCGCCGACTTCCACGGCCACGGCTGGATCTTCCGCGCCGTCTACAAGAAGGACCGGCACGGCCGGCTTCTTGACGATGCCAACCATGTCATTGAGCACGTGACCACCGACAAGCTCATGGCCGCGATGCGCGTGCCGGAGGAGGTGAAGGAATGTCTCAAGGATCAGGCGCGGCACAAGAACTATGATCCCATACTGAAAAAAGCCGAGGGCGTGCCCGTCCACCTGCTCGACATCCACCTGGAAAGGGGCATGCATTGCATCGACTGCCATTTCGTCCAGGACGTGCATGGCAACACGAAGCTGCAGGGTGAGGTGCGCGCCGCCATCGAGATTCAATGCACCGACTGTCACGGCACCACTGCCAAAAGCGCGGAGCTTCGTACCACCGGCCCGGCTGCCTATACTTCCTCGCCGGAAGGCGGCAGGAACCTGGAGTCCCTGCGCACGCCGTTCGGCAAGCGCCGCTTCGAACGTCAGGGCGATGCCATCATCCAGAATTCGATGGTCGACAAGGATCTCGCCTGGCAGATCGTGCAGGTCAAGGACGTTATCACGCCGGGCAACAAACATTACAACGCCCTGGCGGCCCTGGCCAAGACGGTACGCCGCGATGACGAGGGGCGCATGGTTTGGGGCGATGTTCCACCGGACCGGCCGTGCGCGCATGCGAACGAGAACATGAGCTGCATCGCCTGTCACTCGTCCTGGAACCCGAGCTGCTTCGGTTGCCACCTGCCGCAGAAGGCCAACAAGAAACTGCCGCTCCTCCACGCGGAAGGGGATGTGACGCGCAACTACGTATCCTACAACTTCCAGACGCTGCGCGACGACGTGTTCATGCTGGCGCGGGACGGCGACGTCACCAAGAACCGCATTGGTCCGGCCCGCTCATCGTGTGCAATACACGTCGGCTCGTACAACGGCAATCGCGAGGCGATCTACGTGCAGCAGCAGACGATATCGGGCGAGGGCTTCAGCGGCGTCGCCTTCAGCAGCAACGTGCCGCACACTGTGCGCGGCAAGGGTGCGACGAAAAAATGCACCGATTGCCATGTTTCGCGGGACGAAGATAACAACGCCATCATGGCGCAACTGCTCATGCAGGGCACCAACTACGTCAACTTCATCGGCCGCTACTGCTGGGTTGCCTGCGGCGGACATGGGCTTAATGCCGTCGAGGTCACGGAGCGCGAGGAGCCCCAGGCCGTCATCGGCAGCCATCTGCACCGGCTGGCTTTTCCCGACAACTTTGCCGAACATCAGGCAGGCGGCCAGATATTGAAGTATGCGCAAGAACACCCCGGCAAGGACATCAGCGACAACCTGTTCCACCCCTTGCGGAAGACCGAAGTGCTCGCCGTGCAAAACCGCGGCGAATATCTGTACGCGGCGTGCGGCGAAGGCGGCCTGCGCGTCTTCGATATTGCCTTCATCGAGGACAAGGGCTTCTCTGAACGCATCACCACGGCGCCGGTGTCGCCCGTGGGCCAGCGCTTCTATGTGCCGAGCAAGTATGCCACCGCGGTCGCTGCCCCGTGCACTCCTGCGCCGGACCCGACGCGCATTCATTGCGATATCAATCACGAGCAGGCGATGCATGCCATGTTCGGCGAAATTTATTTCGTCGATAAGTATGAGGGCTTGATCCTGGTCGGCGCCGGCACGCTGCTGGACGGCGATCCCATGAACAATTTCCTCAAGAGAGACCTGACCTTCAACCCGGACGGCATTCTGAACGGCGCCAACGCCATCACGATTGTCGGCACTTACGCCTACATCTGCTGTGATGCCGGATTGGTGGTCGTTTCCATCGACGATCCCAAGAAGCCGGAGGTCAAGTGCGTTCTGGGGAACGAATTCCTCAAGCATCCGCATGCTGTGCAGGCCCAGTTCCGCTACGCCTATCTTTGCGACGACGAGGGCATCAAGGTGCTCAACATTACGGATCTCGCTCAGCCGCGGCCGATTGGCAAGCTCGATCTGCCCGAGGCGCACAATATTTATCTGGCGCGCACCTATGCCTACGTGGCTGCGGGTTTGCAGGGGCTGGTGATTCTGGATATCGAAAAACCGGCCGAACCGCGCCTGGACCAGGTCTTCAATGCCGGCGGCTGCATCAATGACCTGCACGATGTGAAGCTCGGCATCACGTATGTCAGCGAGTTCGCTTATCTGGCGGACGGCAAGAATGGCATGCGCGTGGTGCAATTGACTTCGCCGGAGACCCCGGGCAATGACGGTTTCAGCCCCCGGCCGACTCCAAGCCTTGTCGCCACCTACCCAATCCCGCACGGCGGCCATGCCCTGGCCGTCGCCAAGGGCCTGGATCGCGACCGCGCCGTGGACGAAAGCGGCAACCAGATCGGCGTCTTCGGCCGCGTCGGCGCGCGTCCGCTCAACGCCGTCGAGCAACACAAGCTCTACCTGCACGGTAAAGACGTCTGGCATGTCAGCGATAACCCCTACGACCCGCTGTATTTTCAGCTCGCGCCCGCCAGGCCGTAGGGACTACTGCGATAGTTGTCTTTCGCGGATCATCGGCAAGCGGCGGCGGCCAGCGTGGCCACTTCGCCGCGCAGGCGCTTGACGTCTCCCTTGCCGTTTGGGTGCACGCGATTGCTGAGAAAGATGACGGCGGTCGTGCTGCTCGGGTCGATCCAGATGGATGTGCCGGTAAAGCCCGTATGGCCGAAGCCTTTGCCGCTTGGGAAGAGCCGGCCGCGGTTGCTGGAGAAAGCAGTTTGCACATCCCAGCCATAGGCACGCAAACCGCCGGGCACTGGTCGAGGCGTCATCATGGCGCGCGCGGTGGCGGCGGATAGAATGCGCTTGCCCTTGTACGCGCCTTCGCCCAGGAGCATCTGAGCATAAATAG
>DASZFN010000788.1:0-7220 GCA_035939715.1 Gemmataceae bacterium
GCGCCGCCTTCCTCGGTCGTCATGAGCAGGCGGTTGTAGCCGGACGCGATACGCTGCGCGCGTGTCGCCTCAGGCAGCAAGTCGCCGGCCAGTTGCTCGGTGGTGAACCGATCGAACGGCATATTCTTGTTGAAGGCCCCGATGACGTAATCGCGGTACAGGTAGACGTCGCGGTGGTTGTCGCTGTGATAACCACCCGTGTCGGCGTAGCGCACCAGGTCGAGCCAGTACATCGCCATGCGCTCGCCGAAATGCTCGGAAGCGAGCAACCGATCCACCAGCTTCTCGTAAGCCTCGGGAGACTTGTCGGCGAGGAACGCATCGACCTCCTCCGGCTTCGGCGGCAGCCCGAGCAGATCAAAAGAGAGCCGGCGAATTAGGGTGCGGCGCTCCGCCTCGGGTGAAGGCTTGAGTCCCTCCTGCTCCAACCGGGCCAGGATGAAACGGTCGATAGCATTCGCCGGCCAGACCCGATCGCTTAGCGCGGGCAAGTCGACGCGTTTGGGGGGAATCAAAGACCAATGTTTCTGCCACCCGGCTCCCTGGGCAATCCAAAGGCGAATCAATTCCACCTGCCGCTTGCTCAGCTCCTTGCCGAATTTCGGCTTGGGCATGCGCAGGGACTCGTCTGTGGAAGTGATTAGCCGGAACAGCTCACTTTGCTCCGGCTTGCCAGGCACAATCACCTGGTAGCCGCCGCGGTCGGCGAAGGCGCCCTGTTCCGTGTCCAGGCGCAGCTCGGCCTTCCGCTGGTTCTTGTCGGGACCGTGGCAGGCGAAACAGTTATCGGAGAGGATCGGGCGAACGTCGCGGTTGAATTGAACCGGGTGCTCCTTTGGATTCGCGGCAGAAACTTGCCGGCTTGAAGACAGGCCCGCGAGCAAAAGGAGGCAAAGACGCGAGCAAATTGCACGGTTCATGCTCCAGCTCTCCAGGTGTAACAGGCGGCAATCCAGCGTTCAGGCAGGTCTGCATGCGGCGGGATCTACACAACTAGCTTACTGCTAACTTGCGTGCCTCTCAAGTTCAGGATGTTTACTATGCGGTCAAAGAATTCGTTTCTCACTCTCTTAGCCCTTGATCTTGCCGGCGTTTGTGCTGGGAGCGTCACTCCACGTTGCGGCTTTTCGGCCAAAGTTGTAGTTTGAAGATAGAGTTGAGTGAAGGGCATGCTTTATGCGTCGCGGGCGATGTTTTCTGTCAGGGGAGGTTCCATGAAAGAGACAACGCCGATCGTGGAGTATGGCCAGGCCATCGATCCCAACGTGATGGTCGAGCCGCCGGATGCCACGGCGCTGGAACTCGAAGCGGGCCACCCCGGACTGGGCGACGCCGCTTATGTGCAACGGCGCAAGGAGCTTTTTGCTCTGTGCCGGCAGCATCGGCTGGACAAGCTTGGCCCCCCCTTGATCGACTACACCGCCGAAGAGATACGCATCTGGCGCGAGGTCAGTCCCAAACTCGACGAATTGCATCGCAAGCACGCCAGCCGCATCTACCTCCAGGCGAAACGGACGCTCGGCATCAGCCAGCAGGAAATCCCGCAGTTACGGCTGCTCAGCCAACGGGTCGAGCGCGAAACCCGGATGCACCTCGTGCCGGCGGAGGGCCCGTTGCCCTATCGCACGTTTTACCAGTACATCGGTGAACGCGGCTTTCCAGTAACCCAGTTTATTCGGCACGGCTCGCACCCGGAATTCACGCCGGAGCCGGACATGATTCACGACTGCCTGGGCCACGTGCCGCCGCTCATGAATCAGGATTACGCCGAGCTCTTGACGCTTATCGGCAAAGCCGCCTCGACCACGCCACACGGTGAGCAGGTGCTGGCCCTCAAGCGCTTTAGCTGGTTTAGCATCGAGTTCGGACTGATCGAAGAGGAGTCCGAGACGAAGATCTTCGGGGCTGGCATTCTTTCTTCCACCGGAGAAATTCCCTTCTCCTTGTCCAACGATGTCGAGCACCGTCCCTTCGTGACCAACGATGTCATCAAGACCGACTATGACCCGTCGCGCATGCAGGATTTGCTGTACATCATTCCATCGTTTGCATTTCTCCGCCGGGAAATCGAACAGCTGGTGAAGCGGTTCGACATTCCGGTGCTCTGATGTTCACCAATCATGCCGGTTTTCGCCTGCGTATAATAGTAGTGAGAGGCAATAGGTCAGTTCCATTACCTACTCCCTCACAGAGGGGCCTCTGCACGGTTCTGAGTTAGACTTCCCCAATCGTGTGGCTGCTCCTCTGCGGAAGTGGAATGCAGAGTGGAGGTGCAGTAATGTTAAGACGAGTTTTGCTCGGCATCGGGGCATCCGCGATTGTTAGCGCTGCGCTGATGCTTGGCGCGGGAACCGCGTTGGCTCAGCACCACGGCGGCGGTGGCGGCGGTCACGGTGGGGGTCATGGCGGTGGCGGCCATGCCAGTGTCGGCCATGCCGGCGGCGGCTGGAATGGCGGTGGTTATCACGGCGGCAACTGGGGTGGCCGGTATGGCGGCTACTACGGTGGTCGGGGCTGGTACGGTGGTCGTGGATGGTATGGTGGTTGGGGTTTGGGCCTGGGCTATCCTTACTGGGGCTATGGGTACGGGGGTTACCCCTATGGGGGGTACGGGTCGTATGCTGACTACTCCTCCGATTACTACCCGTACTATTCCAGCGGGCTCTACGCGCCGGACTACAACTACGGCGCCATACCGGACAACAGCTATAGCAATTACGTGACCACGGTGCCGGATAACACCGCGCAGATTACGGTCCAGGTGCCCGATCCGAATGCCAAGGTGTGGTTCGAAGGCCAGCTGACTTCGCAGCGCGGCAGGGAGCGAGAGTTCATGTCGCCGCCGCTCGACCCGAGCCGCACCTACACCTATGACATCCGCGCTCAGTGGAACCAGGACGGTCGAATGGTCGATCGGACCCAGCATGTCCAGGTGGCGGCCGGTCATCAGGTGCTGGCGAACTTTACTGCGGCGCAATCGTCCGCTCCGGCTTCGGAATCCGTTCCGGCGCCGGCTCCCGCCAGCAGATAGTGTGTCCTGGATGCACGTCATCCTCTTCACTGGCGGCCCGCGAAAGCGGGCAGTCAGTGGAGAGGATGATTTTTTATGGCCCTTCGTCTCCGCGCTCCGCGCGAAAATGTTTGCCAGGTCCGCAACGAATAGAATGACGTGGCCAAACGTCCAAGGCCGTAGGCAATCTTCTCCTTAAGGAGTAAAGCTAATGGGGCCGCGACTAGTAATCGTTTTGCTGCTCAGCGTGGGCGGTGCCGGCAAACCTGGCGCGGCTGATCCTAAAGAAGAGCTGTTCGCGGCGGCCCGTAAAGGGGACGCCGGCGCGGTGAAAGCCTTGCTGGACAAGGGGGTCGATGTCAATTCGAAAAACACTTATGGCGCCACGGCCCTTTCCTACGCCGCAGACAAAGGTCATCTGGAAATCGTCAAGCTCCTGCTCGCGCACAAGGCCACGGTCAATGTGAAGGACACCTTCTACAACGCCACGCCCATGACCTGGGCCGCTTACCGCGGCCATGTGGACGTCGCCAAGGCACTTCTGGAAGCTGGATCGGATGAGGCAGATACCGCGCTCGGCGTGGGGATTAGCCGGGGCAACGTCGAGCTGGTGCGTGTGGCGCTGGCAAGCGGCAAGGTAAAACCGGCCACGCTGAATGCCGCCCTGGCCATGATACCCGCGAATCAACTGCAGATGCGGGACTTGCTCGTCAAGGCGGGCGCCAAGCCTCCGGCGCCTGGCTCGCTGCGCGCGAACCGGGACACTCTCTTCCCCTACACCGGTGTGTATCACAGCAAGGAAGGCAAAGAGCTACGCATCGTCTTCTCTGCAGATCGACTGGCGATCCAATTCGACAACGAACCGCCGCAGGCGCTCGATGCCTTGAACCTGAGTACGTTCCAGCTTCCCGGCAAAGCCGGAGCCACTCTAACCTTTGAGCGTCAGGACGATGCCGTCAAAGCAGTAACCGTGAAGCGCGCTAACGCCGAACACCGTCTCAAACGAGTGGAGCAGAAGCCGTTGGTCGCTGAGGACGCAGCTCCTCAGCTCGAAGAGAAGCCCGTCAAGGTAACGTCGCCCCAGAACTGGCCGTCCTTCCGAGGCAACCACGCTTCAGGCACAGCCGACGGTCAGATGCCGCCCGCGGGTTGGAATGTTGCCACGGGGCACAATATCCAGTGGAAGACAGCCATTCCCGGCCTGGCTCATTCGTGTCCGATTGTCTGGGGCGACCGCGTTTTCGTCACCACGGCCGTCAGCGGCAATCCAAAATCAGAGTTCCGCCCCGGTCTCTATGGCGATGTGGATTCGGTCAACGACAATACCGTGCACGCCTGGCGCGTTTACGGTCTCGACAAGCGCAGCGGCAAGATCCTCTGGGCACAGACGGCGCACGAAGGCGTGCCGAAATTCAAACGCCACACCAAATCGAGCCATGCCAACTCCACGCCGGCAACGGACGGCCGCCACGTGGTAGCGTGTTTCGGCTCGGAAGGGCTTTATTGCTACACGGCAGAGGGAAAACTTCTCTGGAAGCGCGATCTGGGCACGCTCGACTCCGGCTGGTTCTACGATCCGGAATATCAGTGGGGCTTCGGCAGCTCGCCTATCCTTTATCGCGACCGGGTCATCGTGCAATGCGACGTGGGCAAGAATTCCTTCATCGCGGCCTATAACATCGCCGACGGCAAGCCGGTCTGGCAAACGCCGCGCGAGGAGATACCTTCCTGGGCCACGCCGACGGTTTACGCGGACAAGGACCGGACGGAGTTAATCACGAATGCAACCAAGTTCATCCGTGGCTACGATCCTGCTACCGGCAAAGAGCTGTGGCGGCTCACGCGCAACTCCGAGATTGCCGTGCCGACCCCCGTGGCCGGCCGGGGATTGGTCTTCATCACGAGCGGCTACCGTCCGATCCAGCCTATTTACGCGATCCGACCCGGAGCGGTAGGCGATATCTCGCTGAAGGAAGGCACGGACAGCAACAGCCAAATTGCCTGGAGCAAGAAACGCGGGGGAACCTACATGCCGACGCCGATCGTCTACGGCGACTATCTCTACACGCTGGCCGACCGCGGCATTGTGACGTGTTACGAGGCGAAGACGGGTAAGCAAATCTATGAGAAGCGGCTCGGCGGCCGCGGGGGTTACACGGCCTCTCCCGTCGCGGCCGACGGCAAGCTCTACTTCACGAGCGAAGAAGGCGAGATCCGCGTCGTCAAGGCTGGCCCAGAATTTGTCCTGCTGGCAACGAACAAGATGGATGATCCATGCATGGCCACCCCGGCCATCTCGGACGGTATGTTGTTCGTGCGCACGCAGCACTATCTGTACGGCATCAGCCGCAAGCCCACCCCAGACCAGAACGCCGGCAGATAATGGTTCAAAAGGCTAGCGCGCGCGTCTGCTGGTCGAAGACTTCTGCATAAGCGCCGCCGCGGGCGAGTAGTTCCTCATGATCTCCCTGTTCGATGACCCGGCCGCTCTCGAGGACGACAATCAGGTCCGCGTGGCGAACCGCGGAGACCTTGTGCGAGACGATTATCCGCGTTCGCCCGGGCAGGGAATCCTGCAGGGCGCATTGAATGCGGGCTTCCGTCTCGGCATCGAGAGCGCTCGTGCAGTCGTCCAGAAGCAGCACGGCCGGGTCGGCAATCAGAGCGCGGGCGAGGGCCAGCCGTTGACGTTGACCGCCGGACAGGCTGAAGCCGCGCTCGCCGACCGGCGTTTCCAGACCGAACGGAAAACCGGCCACCGTGTCCGCGAAATCCGCCGCTGCCAGCGCCCGGCGAATCGCCGACGCCGACGCTTCTGGGCGTGCGTAGGTCAAGTTTGAGCGGATGGTGCCCTCGAACAGCATGGCCTGTTGCGGCACGAGCATGACCAGCCGACGCAGGTCCGCCAGGCGTAGGTCGCGCACATCCCGGCCGTCCAGGAGCACCGTTCCGCAACCGTCCGGCACGTCGTAGAGTCTCGGCGCCAGGGCCAGCAGCGTGCTCTTGCCTGCGCCGCTGGCGCCCAGAACGCCAACCGTCATGCCCGGCTCAATGCGCAGATGAATATGGTCGAGCACCCGGGGACCATCGGGTCGATAGGCGAAGGAAACCTTACGGAACACCAGCTCGCCACGAGCCTGACGTATGGGGCGGGCACGCTCGCGGTCGGTTAGAGTCTCCGGTTCATCCAGCACCTCGGTGACCCGATCGACGGCGACCTGGGTCGTGGCGAAGGTGATGTTGAATTGCGTAAGCCGGACGATGGGATTGTAAAGCTGGGGAATGAGCGCATAAAAGGCCAGCAGTTCTCCGACCGAGAGTTGGCCGCCGCCGACCAGACGAACGCCATACAGCAGCACGGCGACCGTGCCCAGGCCGCTGATCAGCGTGGCCAGCGCCCCCTGAAGCGAGCCCGTGCGCATGTTGGTCCAGTTCAACAGGCGATGCGTATCGATGCGCCGGTCGAACTCGGCGATCTCTGCCGCTTCCTGGGCGAAGGCACGGACGACGCGCGCCGCGGAGACGCGTTCGCTGATAAGGGCGTAGATGGTGGCGATGTGGGCCCGGATCTGCCGCGATAGCTCGCGAATGCGCGAAGCAAAGACGCGATGGTTGAGCGCGTAGAAAGGAATGGTCGCAAAACTGAGCAAGGCCAGGCGCCAATTCAGCCAGGTCAGCGTGGCCGAGATGCCAACGGCCAGCACGAGGTCGGACACCAGTTGCAGCGAGCCGCTGCTAAGGAAGACGAGGAGCGAGCCGACGTCGTTGGTGATCCGCGACATCATACGTCCGGTTTGCTCGCGGTCGAAATAGGCCATCGGCAAGCGCTGGAATTTCCGGTGCAGGACATCCGTCAGGTCGCGCACCACCTCCAGGCCGACACGGCTCATGGTCTGGGCCACTTTCCAGGCCAGCACCATCCGCGCCAGGTAGCAAGCGATCGAGACGGCCAGGACAACCAAGATCGTCTGCAGCGCCGCCGCCTGCGCTAGAGAAGCCGCGCCGCCGCGCGCTTCCACCAGGCGGTCGAGCACCCAGCCCTGCAGCAAGGGAATGGGCACCAGCAGCACCGACTGGAGAAGCATCCCTGCCAGCGCGAGCACGATGGTGCCGCGGTACGGCTTGAGAAATTGTCTCTCGAGTCGCCGCAGCCGGCTCCAGGCACCGGGAGATGGTCGAATTTGATTGGCCGCCTCCATCCGCTGCACTT
>DASZFN010000789.1:0-14364 GCA_035939715.1 Gemmataceae bacterium
GCACGATACCAGGATTGCATTCTCGGATCGTCTTCCTCGCGATCGGGGCTGAAGAAGAAACGCCGGCGCTCGGGCTCCTCAGGCCAGTAATCGCTCAGTGCCAATTTGCCCGTGCGCGGACTGCGCAGCAGCTCGCCCACGGCCAGCTTGCCGGCTTGGCGTTTCACATAGAGCCATTCGCCGGTCTCCGCGACGCCAAATGAGAGGCGCGTCAGGCGTGGCTCCACTTGCATCACCTTTAGCCAGTAGGCGGACAGCCTCGTGAAGGGCTTGAGATCGAATTGTCCTGACTCCAGCAGTTCACGGTTGAGGCTGCTGGCATGGTTGGCGGTGAACATCAGCCCATTGATTTGCTGGTCGACGCGGAGGGCGGTTTCCTCAAGGACCTGGGCAGTCAGGTCATTCGCTGCGAAGCGCGCATTGCGGGCGGCACTCAGGCCCAGCCCAATCGCGGTAATGACCACCAGGCCGATCATGGCGGTCATCACCGTAACGCGCAACGTCCAGTTCATGCCTGGCTCCCTGCCATTGACGAGGTTTTCGCCCAAGTTAAGATAGGTCGTTATTCCAGTGGTGGCGTGGCAGCGATGGCAATTCCTGTCGTTCGGAAAAGACAGGATCGGCATCCTGCCCACGGCCACGCTCAGTCAGCCCACGGACGGACACCGCATGCCAGGACGGCGTAGCCGCGTTCATTGCGAACTGGGGCCGGTGCTGATCAATCGCACCGCAGTCTACAAGATTTGCAAGGCCATGCCAGGCGAATTGAGCCGGCGTGGCTTTCGCGTCCATTGCTCTGCCCTCCTGGCCGGGGTCGCTCAGGATGCCAGGCCCCACTCGCCCTGGGAGAAGCAGCTCTTTCGTCTGTCGCGGCGTTGGCTGGACTGGGCCATTACCCGGCCGCGCCTGTTCAACACCGTTCGTTCCCTCACCGGCCTGGGACCACGTTGGCGGCATCGCCGCGGCGTATCCCTGTACCTGGATCCCCTGTATACCCTCTTCTATGGCGCGCCGGATAGCGGCGTGGTCATGGTCTATGACATTACGCCTGTCAGCATGGAGGGTTGGCATCATCCGCACGTGAGCTGGCTGTACGGCCGGGCCTTTGATCAGCTTGCCCGGTCGCGCTGCCACCTCGTGGCGACCTGTCAGAACACCGCGGACCAGCTTCGCGCCAACTGGGGTATGGCCCCGCAACGCTTGACGGTCTTACCACTGGGGCTTTTCTCGTTGCCCGCGGCGAAGGAGGCGATGGGCGCAGTCGCCGGGGAGCCTTATCTTCTATTCGTGGGCAGCTTCGAGCCGCGCAAGAACATTGCGGGATTGATCAGCGCCTACGCTGCTTCCGGATTGCATGCCGCCCGCGGCATCGGGCTGAAGATCATCGGCAGCTTGCCTCCTCCAGGCGATCCCGTACTTACTCTCGCGCGCAGCACGCCTGGTGTCACGGTCATGGGATTCGTCACGGACGCAGAGCTGGCTGCCGCTTATGAGCACTGCCTGGCCTTTGTCTATCCCAGCTTCTGCGAAGGCTTCGGTTTGCCCTTGCTCGAGGCGATGCACCATGGCTGTATCTGCCTATCGACCAACCTTGGCGCGTCACCCGAGATTGCGGAAGCCGCGGCGCTTTATGTCGATCCTTATTCGCCGGAAGACCTGACGCGCGGCTTGCGTGAGGTCGCCGCTCTGTCCGGCGAACAACGCCAGCGGTTGGCCGCGCGTGCCCGTCAGCGTGCCCTGCAGTTCACCTGGGAGCGCTTTTATGACGGCCTTGCCGACGTGATCCGCAACCATGTTACTTGAGCAGGAGTTGCCATGATCTACTGGCTGCTGGAGCGCGTGCTGCGCCGCGGTTTCAAGTCGCGCCGCGGCATGCTGGACCTGGGAGAACTGGAGCACCTGGCGCGCTCGGGCACGGCTGCCTGGGCGCTGGCCCAGGAGAAGGCGCGCCTGGACTACCTGGCAGCCAAGGCGAAATACCAGAGCGCCCGCTCCTGGCGCGCCTTTGAGCAGATGCTGGAGAGACTGCTGCAGCTTTATTCGACCAACGCGGTGATTCAGTCTCTTATCCATGAACATTTGCTGACGCAGCTAACTGCCCATTCTGCAACGGTCCAGCCAGCCACTCAGTTGCCTGCGAGGGACGCCGCGTGAGAGTCGGAGTTTTGAAGCCCGATCATCTGGGCGACCTGATTCTCGCGGCTCCGGCGCTGGCGGCCCTGCAGCGCCGCTTCGAGCATCTCACCCTCTTTTGCCATCCGAACAATGTGGCGTTGGCCGGCCATCTCTTCCCGCGCATTCGCACCCTTCCGCTCCACCTGCCTCATCTGGACAAGGAGCGCGCACCGGACAGCACCGGACAGCAGCGCGGACGTCTGCTTCGGGAAGAGATCGATCTGCTCATCTGCCTGCGCTGGGACGGTCAGTGTGAGCGGCTCCTGACGACTCCCGATGTTGAATACGTGACGCCAGGACCGGCTGACAGCGGCAATCATGTGACGGTGGACCACCATAACTTGGTTATGCCGTTTACCGGACCGTATGAAATTCTGCAGGCTTATCGCCATCCCGCCTGCCCGCCGCCGGCCAGCCGGCCCAGGCAGCTCAGCGTCGTGGGTTTTTGCATTGCGTCCGGCTATCATCTGAATGCATGGCCTTTGACGCATTGGCTTGGGCTGGCGAAACTTCTGCAACGGCATGGTACGAAGATTGTTCTCATTGGCGGTCCCGCGGAAAGCGGCCGCTTACGCGTGCTCACGGACGCCATGAAAGAAGCGCTCGGTTATGAACCGAGCTCGATAATCGGCGGCGACGATTTCCAGACTACGTTGGAGCGGCTCGCAAATGAGGTCGATCTCGTCATCGCTACGGATTCTGGAACCGCGCACCTTGCCGCGCTCGTCCGGCCCGTGGTCTCGCTGTTCGGCGGCAGTCCCTGGCGGCGTTTCGCGCCGTTGGGGGAGTTCAATATGGTCCTGTGCCGTCGTTACTGGTGCAGCCCCTGCATTCAATTCAACCGCGCCATGGTCAATACCTGCCATACCCAGGAATGCCTGAGCAATTTTGTCCCGGAGAAGGTCTATGCCTGCCTGAACGCCTACCTTGCCGGCCTGGATCTTTCGCGCGAGGCGCAACTGGACGGCGTGTGCATGACGCAGGCGCCCTGGTCAAGCCCCTTCGCCGCAGCATCCTGACGCATCGACTATTGTTCTTAGATGTTCGAGCGCATCTTCCAATAACGGTTCGGAAACAGGAGCCGTGCGCACCGCGCGAATCTGCAGCGCCAGCAGGCGCATGTCGCTGCCTTGTCCGCCCGCGTAGTCACTGGGCATGAACGCCACATTTGCATCAAGGCGGATCAGGATCGCAGATCGCTTTGCGCGACGCCCCTTCAGGGGCACTTTCAATGCGACTGTCATGCCCGGCCTGATAAGAACGATAAGGATTGGGGCAAGCTGGTCCTCAACACGCACATCGATCCGGACGGGTTCGGATCGAAAGCACGGCGGCGGGCAGGTAATGGTAAGCTCCAGGAAATCGCCGGGGGCCACAAGAAAGCCGGTCTGCGGTTGAATCCAGTGATAGCGTTCGCCTTCGCATACCTCCGCAGCATGAAAGCCGTAGACAGGCACCATGCCGTCGCGTGCGGCGGCAACGAGCACGGGCTCCAGACGGCGCAGGTCCTCGGAAGGCACATCCGGAATCAGCGGCTGCGCTTGCTTGTGACTATCCTTCTTGCGCGCTACAAGGACACCATCCACGTTGCCGACCAGGACCCAGTACGCAAGCAGTAATGTTTCGAGGCCCAGGCCGTGGCTTCGTTCAATGCACTGACAACGGAGCCGCAATTGCTCGTGGTCGATGCCAAGCGCCGCTGCGAACGCATCTAGCCATGCCAACGGCCGGCATTCAATTCGGGTTGCATCGAAAGAGGCAAGTGGCATTTCCGGCAAAATCTGGGCGGGAAGCACCTCCGAGCGTAGGCCGGCCTCATCGGCCAGGTTTATGCAGAATGGGACTCGACGGCATAGCTCATGAAACGTGGCGCCAAGGCTTGAACGCAGATGAGAGACCTCTTGGTTGGCCGTCCCTGGCAGATTTCCGGCCAGCCAGCATCTCGCTAAACGATGCGTAATGCAGTCCTGCAGCCGCTGAGCCTGTGCCGTGAGAAGCCCTCGAAACGGCTCCGCGAATGCCAGGAAAACACCATCCGGCCGCAGCACGCGACTGACCTCGTGCAGCACGCTTTGCAAATCCGCAATATGCCGGAGTGCCGAGAAACTGAAAACGCAGTCGAACGAGGCCGAGCGAAACGGCAATTTCTCGGCTCCCGTCAATACGCAGGCAAACGAAAGCCCTGTTTGGCTCCTCTGCCTGACGGCACAACCAAGCCCGATGTACTCGTCGTCGAGAATATCGCTGGCGACAACCTCGTGTCCATCTTCCGCCAGGAACCGGCTGGCCCAGCCCCGTCCCGCGCCGATCTCGAGGACCCGGCCTTTGCCGCGTCTCCGCAGGCCGCTCCTGAGCCATTCTAGCTGCGTGCGTACGCTGGCCTCGTGCGGCAACGGCAGCGCCTCCTCAAGCGCTAGCTCGTAGCGCCCACAAGCCTTTTCGCGGACTTGCCAGGCTTTTTGTTGGAGGCCGAAGGATTCCTTCAAGGCGGGAGAGATGAGATACAAGATGCCGTTTTCAGCAGAAAAGCGCGCTCCGCACTCGGCGCAGGCGAGAGCATTGTCTGACAGCATGAGCGACGCCTGGCGGCAACCTGGACAAGCCAGCGCCGCGCTCAGCCAGGCCGGCTGATCGGGAATCGCAAACTGCCTGGTCAATGACTCAGGCTCTTCTGTTCTCCGTTCACATGCTCCCGCATCCAGCATGGCCGCCTCTTTGTGCTCCCATCGTCAGGCGGCGCTGGACAAGGTTTGGCTTTCTTGCAGACACCGTAATTCTCTGCCCAGGAGGAAACGTACGCGTTCGGGACTGCAGTAATCCTTGAAATGGGTGTAAGCGCGTGCGCAGGCTTCGGCGCGCCGTTTCGGGGTATCAATGGCGAGGCGCGTCAGCGCTCCGGCCAGAGCGTATGGCTCCGTCAAATGCCAGGTTGACGCGGGATGATACACGCGTAGCGGGTCGCGGGCAAAGCACAGCTGGACGCCACGCGTAGCAAAACTGTAGGGATAATCCTCGATCAAGTAATCGGCGATGGCCGTGTGCCGGGGAGCAACTAGCGGCTTTCGTGACGCCAGGGCGTAAGCGGCGGGCCCGCAGAAACCTTCGCCGAAGGAAGCCGAAATGACACCAAGCGTATTGTCAAGCAGGCGCCGGAAATCGGCCTGGCTCAGGTCGCCGGTCCAGAGATAAACCCCGGATCGAGGCACATGAAGCTGCCGCTTCAGGCTTTGCACGTGCTCCCAAAAATGGGCCACCAGGTCCAGCGCCTGGGTCGATGGGTCGATTGCGCTGGTCTTCAAAATCAAGCGCCAGGGCTGCGCTTCCGCCTGGCGCTTGAATTCCATCCATTCGGAAAGCAGCACGGGCAGACCCTTGCGCGGCACGTCCTGGGCAGTGCAGAGCAGAGTATTTTCTTTTGGGTTACGAATCGCGGCGGAAAGCGTTTCCAGTTGACTCAAGAGCGCACGGGCTGCCGCGGGGCCCACATGCCGGGCCAGCCAGCGCGACCAGCCAAAACGCTCCTCGCGAAACCGAGCGAGCCCAAGCAGTGTCTTTCCAAACCAGGGCTCCCGATCGAGATCATAGAGCGATCCGTCCGGCAATCCTTCGCGGGTCTCTTCCGGCACAAAGATGGGCCACGGCACGACGCGGATGGGAATTACCACGCCGGCCCTCTCGAAAACCTCCCGGGTGTGCGCGCTCGGCGCCCACAATGCATCCATCTCGTTGGCGAAACTCGCCCAGGCCGGCCGCTCTGCACAAGCGCGCGGCAGCCGGTCGGTTTCCCAGAAGGTGAGGCCGACGTTGACTGCACCGTGGTAGCGAGCGTAATAATCGGGGGTCGTAAAGGAGAGCACCAGCGCGAAGTCGGCTTCGCCGGCCAGCCGCCGCGCTTCGGCCTCGGAGACAAGCGGATAAGGAAAAGGCTCGAAGGGCCGCTCGGCCGAGTGATGGATATCCACGCCGACCAGACGGTCGAAGAACCCGGCCAGCACACGGCAGTAATCCCTGGCCGCGGTGGAGTAGCCGGAATGCGACTGCAGATCGCCGCGAATGATCAGTTGTCTCATGAGCTGTTCCTTATGCCGCAATGAGCTCATCGATGTACGACCGGAAGCGTGCCGCCACAGACGCTGCGCGAAAATCCACGGCGCGGCGGCCCTGTGCGTGCAAGATGGCGTCGCGCAGCTCCTGATCCGCGATCATGGCATGAGCCATTTCTGCAACCAGCGCGTATTCCTTCCTGGTGGCCAGCACGCCGGAGTTCCCCAACGTGCCCGGAATGGCGGCCGCGTGATAAGCAAGGACCGGCACATCAAAGTGCATGGCTTCCAGGATCGGCACACAGAATCCTTCGTGCTCGCTCATGCATAGAAACAAATCTGCCAGGTGGTAATAGGCGACCAGCTCGGCAGGGGTCACGTGGCCGGTGAAGACGACATAATCGTCAAGTTCGAAGTCATGCACCAGCCGCTGCAGCTCCTGGTGATAGCGCTCCATGCCGCGCCAGGTGCCAACCAGGAACAGCCGCGAGCGCCGGTCGATGAAGCGGTTGTATTGGGCAAAAATGCGAATCACGTCGTGCTGGCATTTATTGGGCGAGAGCCGGCCCACGAAGAGAAAGTTGCTCCAGGCGTCCACAAATTTGTCCAAAACGGCCGCACAGGGCGACACGGCATCCAGTTCCTCGAAGTTGACCATAATCGGCAATACGCGCGGGTCCGGAAAACCCTGCTCTTCCAACTCCCGGCAATTGAAATCCGAATCACCGAGAACGACAGCCGCCGATTGCCGCAACTCCGCCAGGCGGTCGCGACCTTCCGCGCAGGCCCGTGCCACCGCTTCGTTGTAGGGCAACATGTACCGCGCCGGAGTGATGTTGTGGTAAATGAACATGCGCTTGCCGGCACAGCCCATGAACAGCCGCGTCATGTCGTCGAAGTCCATCGAATAGTGATAGATGGTTATGGCATCGCCCCACGGCTGGAAGGTTCTGAAGGGACGACATTCATGAGCGACGGCCGGGGAAACGTCCCGCGCATAGATATCGGATTCGTGTCCCCAGGAACGCAGCAGGTTCCGCAGGGACAGCGCGTGGTTGCTGATCGCGTCGCCTGGATGGAGGCCGGGGACAAGCTGATGGATCTCCATGCCAATCAACTCAATAGGTTGGCAGCTCCTGAGCGGCGGCTTGGACCGCACGCTTCGCTGTCGATGAAATTTCTTCGCCGGCTTCCGGCAAAGCCCCTCGCCTCCGGCTTGCTTGCTCATCCTCTTGCTGGCAGCGATCCAGGCAGAGCCGTAGGACCTGATCCTCGGTTTCGAGATAGTCGATTATCCGGCCGAGCGACTTCAGCAGTTTGAGATGCACGCGGCGTTCTTGAAGCAGGTGGCGCTGGAATAGCTTGCGGAGACCACGTTTCACGCGCAAATCGAGCCAACCGAGCAGGCCTTTTCGATGGCTGTCCACCAGACCATAGTCACGCATGCTCCGCTTCAAGTCGTGCAACGATGCCAGGAGCGCTTGACGTTGGGCCAGCACGCGCGCGCGGCCGATGGCAGCGGCGGGATGAGGCAACAGGCTACGTGTCGCCGCATTTAACCGGATCTGCCGGATAAGCTCTTCGCGATCAATCCCAGGAGCATGCACCAGAAACAGCTCTTCTGAACGGTGCGTGCCTTGCGGCGCCGGGGGCGCTGGGATTTCCTGAGACGGACGAGGCGGCGGATATGCCATGCTACGCATCCTTGCGTAAGGAACAGGTGCACCAGCAGCGTCGCGGAAGCTCGGAGCCCTATTCCCTGTAAAGTCCTATTAAGGTCGGAAGATCATAACAGCTTTGCCGTCTGACGGTCAAGACGCACAACAACGCACTGCCATCAGACAGATGGAAAAGAAGCCGAGACATCCGCGGGTTCGCTAATGGCGCGACGTGCCTCGGGACCTCTTGCCTGCGCGAATTCAGGCGTATGCACCAGTTTGTGCCATCTGGGCAACAGCGTCCTGACCGCGGCCTCCCATACGTCCTCAACGCCGAGTTCCCGCAAGCAGGCGACTTCAAACGGACATTCCTCCCGGTCCCGCAGATAACAGGGTGAACAGGTCATCAAGCGGTAAACCACGAGAGCAGCCGGCCCCAGCGGCGCCCACTGGATGGGATCGATTGTGCCCGAGCAAATGCAGAGTGTCGGCATTGCGGTGCCTGCGGCGAGGTGCGCTGGGCCGCTATCATTGCCGATAAACAGATCGAAATGTCGAAATGCGGCGGCGAGCTGGGCAATGCTCAGCTGCCCCGCCAGAGAGACGGCTTCGCTCCTGAACCGCATCCGTTCCAGAATGCTGTCCACGAGCGCCGTCTCGTTCTTGGAACCGAACCACACAATCCGCGCCTTGAGACGCTCGATTAGCCGGTCTGCGAGACGGGCAAAATGCTCCGCGGGCCAACATTTGATCGATCTTCCCGAGCCCGGATGTATCGCCACCAGCAGACGGCCATCGTCGGGAAGCGCGGCAACAAGAAGTTCCTTCACAGCAAAATCTTCCCCGGGCGCCGTGGCCACGCACGGACGGATGTCGGCGCGACCGGCCACGCCGATCATCTCCACTAGATGGATGAGCTCCTGGGCCACATGCCGTCGCGGCCTGAGCCACTGCACATTCGGCTCGCACGGCAAGGCCACGGTCAACCATGCCGCCTCCCTGCCCTGGGCAAAGCCGGCCGTATAGCGGGCCCGGCTCAAACGCAGGAAATCACGGGTCTCGGGCTCGCGGCGAAAATCGACCGCCAGATCGAAGCCGCCTGGCGACAGCCATTGCTCGATCCGGTCTGCTTCCGCCGCGTCAATCCGCCGGTGCGGTTCGGCAGAGCTGGCGTCGAAAAAGTCGTAAGTTAGAATTTCGTCGATCGATTCGTTTCCGCGTGCCAGGGACTTCGACCAGCTGCCCACCAGAGCGGTGATGTGGGCTTGCGGGAACATTTGCCGTAGGCGTTCGATGGCGGGGAAGGTGAGCAAGACATCCCCGAGATGATCAAGCATGACGACCAGGATATTTTCAATGCCATCCAGTTTCAGGAGCGGCAACGGTGCACAGGCAACAACTGTCTCGGCATCCGCGCGCATCGAATAATGAGCTGCCATTGGTCGAATTTGCCCGGGCGGTCTGTGCCGGCCATACAGGATGGACTTAATGTGGCCGATTTTCTGCGCTTTTTGCGTTAGCTCGAGAAGAAGCCCGCGCTCCTCTGTTGAATTTCTGGCGACGGCCTCGGGCAACAACCGTTGGCGGGCCAGCCATAGCCTGCCAATTCCATTGCTGCTTGCAAGCAATTCACTAGACCAATCCGGCTTGAGAACAGGAAAGTCCCGCGCCTCGCGGCCAACCAGAGTGTCTTCATCTGTGTAGATGAAGTCGATGTGCGGGTCCTGGTTGAGCTTGTACACGATCTCGAAAAGCGCGTTGGGGTCGAGGAAATTTCCGGCATCGATCAATCCCCAGAGATCATCTTGGACCCTGGCGCAAACCGATCCCGAGCTATCGACGGCATCATCGGGAGGTTCGACATGAACGTCGATGCGGCTGTCCTGTGCCGTCAAACGGCCGAGCGACTCACCTAGCTTTTCAAATGCCCCCTGGTCGCAAGAAACGTATAGTCGCCAGTGAGGATACACTTGCTCCTGCAAGGACCGGGTCGTCATGAACAAGGCGGCAAGCTCTGCTTCGGCGCTCAGTTTCATAAAGAGTGCGATGGAAGGCTGATCGAGAAAACAGCCAACATGGCGTTTCATCCAGGCGATCGCTCCCGGTGAGGCAGCCCTCTTCCTTCGCCATGCGGCATAATCATCCGACAGATACATCACTTCCATCTTGCAAGTAACGCTGGCACTGGCTGCGTCATAGCTTTGGGCTTTGATGGTTAGCTCGTGCATGCCTGCCGGGATGGAACGCGGATCAAGCAAGTAATGAAAGCCGCAGCGTGAGGATTGCCGGAGATGGGACGCCAGCGCCACAACATCCGGTCGGGGCAGTCCCCGGCATGCCTCTCCAACAGCGATGCCGTCGCAGGAGAAAGTGACCGAGGCGATGCCGCGCATGGAGAGTGCCCAACCGCGAAAGACGGTCGGCCCGCGGATCGCCAACGGCTCAGCGCCTTGGATGTCCGGCTGATCGCAGGTCAGCCAGACCGTGGTCTTGTCGCGGCCGAACCAAAGCGCGAGCGCCTTCCGAAGATAGAGCCAGGAGCGTTTGCGGTGTGGCCGATCGGGAACAAGCCTTGCCCCCAGTCGCCAGCAACGCCGACCGATATGTTGCTGAAACGCTTGCCCCAGGTACTTCAACATGGTCGCATCCTTGCCAGAAAATCCGTAGGAGCACGTTTTTCGTAGGGCAGGTTTTCAACCTGCCTAAGCCGGACGGCAGGTTGAAAACCTGCCCTACGTCCCATCATCGCGCCGGCGCGGAGACCGGAGTAATATAACACGTCCCGTCTTCGTGACCCGTGACAACGGCCTTGCCGTCCGGAGCAAAGGTGATGCAGTAGGCGACCGGTTTCAATTTGCGCATGCTCTGGATTTTGCCCTGTTCCAGGTCCCAGAGAATGAGATGGCCGCCATACCCTATGGTGGCCACCACCTTGCCGTCGCGTGAAAGCGCGATGCCGAAGGGATCGTCGGGCGTTGGGCCAAGCTTTTTCAGTTCCGTCCCGGTGGCAACGTTCCAGATATGCAAATAGCGATCGAACCCGACCGAGAGCAAGCGCGTGCTGTCGGTGGAAAATACAGCCGTCGTGACGGCGTCGTTATGTCCCTTGAGCGTTTTGAGCTCCTTCTCCCCGGCAACATCCCAGAGCTTGATGGTCATGTCGCCGCTCGTGGAGGCCAGGACCTTGCTGTCCGGGCTAAAGGTGACGCAATAGACCGAGCCGCCGTGCGCGCCCAGATTCTTCTGCTCCTTGCCGTCGGTCGGGTTCCAAAAGCGCACGGACTTATCCTGTCCGCCGGAAGCCAGCAGTTTGCCGTTGCGACTGTAGGCCAGGTGACTGACGATGCCGGTGTGCCCGCGCAATTCGCGAAGCAGCTTGCCGTCGGCGGCATTCCAGTAGCGTATGGTTTGATCCTGGCTGCTCGACGCCAGCACCGCGCCGTCCGGACTGAAGGCCACGCAATACACCGGGGCGCTGTGGCCGGAGAGAGTCCTTATTTCCTTGCCACTGGGGTATTCGCGCAACTTGATGGTGTTGTCGAAACTTCCGCTGGCGAGCAGCTTGCCGTTGGGGCTAAAAGCAAGACTGTAGACCATCGCGCCATGGCCCTTGAGTTCCGTCGCCGCCTGAGCGTGAACGACTGGAACGATGGCGAGAACCAGCATGATGGTGAGCATTGCCGCGCGCATGAGCTTGACCCCTCACAACGCGGCGTGCTCCTCGACCATCGCTGCCGGGGCAAAGCCGCGCCGCATGGTATTCTCTGTAATAGTGCGTGGCACGAGGAACTGCAACAGATAATCGGGCCCGCCCGCCTTGCTGCCGATGCCGGAGAGCTTGAAGCCGCCGAACGGCTGACGGTCCACCAGGGCACCGGTGATCTTGCGATTGATGTAAAGATTGCCCACCTGAAACTCGCGGCGCACGCGGGCGATGTGTTCCGGGCTGCGGGAATAGAGTCCGCCGGTCAGGGCGTACTGCGTGCCGTTGGCAATATCCAGCGCTTCACTTAAATCCCGTGCCTTTAGGACGACAAGTACCGGACCGAAGATCTCTTCCTGAGCGATGCGTGCCGTCGCAGACACCTCCGCAAAGATATGCGGACCGACATAATAGCCTTCGTTTGCCAGAGGACCGACATCGGCGGCATACACCAACCGTCCCTCCTGCTTACCTATCTCGATGTAATCCAGCACGCGCTTGCGTGCCTCTGCATCGATGAGCGGCCCCACAAACGAGCCCGGATCCTCGGCAGGCGCGATTTTCAAGCTGCGCGTAGCTTCGATCAGGCGCGACAGGAATGTTTCATAAAGAGGTTCCAGCACGATCACGCGCGAGCAGGCGGAGCATTTCTGTCCCTGGTAGCCAAACGCGCTGGCCGTGACGCCATGAACCGCTTCGTCCAGGTCGGCATCTTCATCCACGATGATCGCGTTCTTGCCGCCCATCTCCGCGAGCACGCGCTTGATATGATCCTGCCCGGACGGAATCTCGGCAGCTTGGCGGTTGATCGTCAGGCCGACGTTTCGCGAGCCGGTGAACGCTATCATGGCCACGTCGCGATGATTGACCAACGTGGGGCCAATCTCTTCTCCGATACCGAACAGGCAGTTGATAACGCCGGCCGGCAGGCCAACCTCCTGGAAGATCTCCATGAGCTTGCCCCCGACCACGGAAGATTGCTCGGCCGGCTTCATCACGACCGTATTGCCGGTCACCAGCGCGGCTGTGGTCATGCCGCACAGGATTGCCAGCGGAAAATTCCAGGGAGCGATGACGACCGTGACGCCGCGCGGCTCATAGAAATAGGCATTTTCTTCTCCGGGCACGTCCCGATGCTGCGGCCTGGCCAGGCGAAGCATTTCGCGGGCATAGTAGTCGCAATAATCGATGCTCTCGGCCACGTCGGCGTCGGCTTCGCGCCACTGCTTGCCGCACTCATAGACCTCCCAGGCCGCGAGCTCATAGCGCCTGCGCCGCATAACGTCCGCGGCCCGGAACAAGTAATCCGCCCGCTCCTGCGGATCGGTATTTCGCCAGCCGGGGAACGCGTTGCGCGCCGCCGCAACCGCCTGCTCGGCGTGCCCGACCGTCGCCCGGCTGCAGCGGCCGATTACCTGTTGGATGTGCGATGGGTTCAGGGAATCAATCGTTTCTTCGCTGGCCGCGGGCTTGCCATCGATGATGGACGGGTAGACACGCCCAAGTAGGGGCTTGACTGCTTCCAGCGCCGCCATCATGGACCGGCGCGATGCTTCGCGGCTGAAGTCGGTCAATGGCTCGTTGCGAAATCGGCTCGCGTTGGCGGATTCCTGGCCGTTGCTTGGAGGCCGCGTGGCGTGAGTGAAGGACTTCCTCAGTGGATTCATAAGCAATTGTTCCTCCGAGACATGCTCGGTAAAGCTGGCCCGCAAGAAGGATTCATTGGCCGTGTTCTCCAGAAGCCGGCGGACCAGGTATGCCATACCGGGCAGCAGTTGGCCGTAGGGCGTGTATACGCGCACGCGTTGGCCCAACGAAACGAGGGCATCCTTGATCGGCTCCGCCATGCCGTAGAGCATCTGCATTTCATAGCTGCCGGCCGGAATGCCGAGAGTCTGCGCGGTGGCCATGGCATAGGCCAGGCTTCGGACATTATGGCTGCCAAATGCCGGGCGCAGGGTTTCGTAATGTTCCATCAAGAAGCGAATCGCCTGCTCATATGTGGCGTCCGTTTCCCACTTGTGCGTGAACACCGGGACCGGCCAACCCTGCTGGGCAGCCATGACCGTCTCAAAGTCCCAGTAAGCACCCTTCACGAGCCGTACCCAGACCGGCGTGCCACGGCTCTCCGCCCAGCGCGCCAGTCCTTGCAGGTCTGCCAGGCAATCGCGCAAATAGGCCTGAATCGCGATGCCGACGTCGGGCCAGTCGCGGTATTCCGGCTCTTCAAGAATATCGCGGAAGATACGCAGCGTAATGTCCTTGTACGCGTACTGCTCCATGTCAAAATTGACGAACGCGTGGGAGCGGCGCGCGGCCCTAAGAATCGGCCGCAAACGCTCGCCAACCGCCCGGACGGTCCCTTCAGGATCAATGGGATCGAACTGGCTGTAGAGAGACGACAGTTTCACCGACACATTCACGCGCGGCATCGGCCCGCAATGATCGCGGTCGATCAGGTCGATCGGCTCCCAGGTATTGACATGGCGCGTCAGGCCGTCGATGAGTTGAAAGTATTCCTGCTGATAGCGTTCGGCTTCCGCTTCCGTGATCGTCGCCTCTCCCAGCAGGTCCACCGTGAACGCCAGCGAACGCCGGCGCAAACGCGCGATGGCTTCCAGTGCTTCCGTAAGGTTCGAGCCGGCGATGAAGCGCCGGGCCAGGCGTTCGGCGTTGTTCCGGGCGGCCCTGGCGAGCAACCGGCCGGCAAAGCCATTGTCCGGCATGTACGGCAGGGCAAATTGCAACCACTTCGGCAGCCCCGGCCCGGCTTCGCCAAAGTACA
>DASZFN010000790.1:0-2296 GCA_035939715.1 Gemmataceae bacterium
GCCGTTGTCCCCGGCGGCGAACCGCACGCCAGTTCGCCGTTTCGCCGGCTGGAACTCCGATGGCAAGCAACTGGCGTATATTGCGCCGGACACGCTTTCGCTGGCGGGCGAGGAGCCTTGGGCCTTGCTGCTCCTGCCCGACGCCTCGGCGCGGGACAAGGTCTTCGTGGCGGCCGGGGATGGAAAGGGTCCGGGTGAGCCGGTCTTTTCCGGCATGCGCGTGACGTTCCCGCAATGGTCGCCGAAAGAAGAGAAGCTGTCGCTCTGGGTTACTTTCATGCCCTCATACCGCTCGGTGGTGTCGCACCTGCTCGGCTGGGGCTTGCGTCCTGGCGACCCCGCGGCGGTGTTCGATCTGAAGAGCAGACAACTCGGTTGGATGCCGGTCAACGCACAGGAAAAGGTCCAGGTCGGTCATTATTACCTGCTCAAGCGGGATTACGCGCAGGCGGAGCGATGGTACCAGGAGGCAGAACGGGAGCTGCCCCCCGCCGGTCCGGTGGAAGTTGGTGATGTCCTGGGCTATGTGCGAGCCCTGCAAGGGCCGCGCGACTTCAGCCTCTTCCATTATCATTGTCTCACCAAGCTGGGGCGACCGGCGGAGGCCCGAGCCATGCTGAGCCAATTCCGGCGATTCTTCCTGCCCACGTTGGTTGATTCGACCAAAGGCCAGGCGTCGGCTTTTACCGTCACCATCAACGACAAGACGCTTGAGCGCCACCTACGGGATTTGCAAGATCCACACAACCTCGTCGGCCGCTTGCTACAAGACCTGTACGCAGCAGAGGTCTTCCTGAGCGTTGACGCCGCCAAGGACGCTGAAGCTTTTTTCGGGGCAGCTGCCGAGCATCAAGAAGATGGCAGTGCCGCACGTTTAAGCCGATCGATTGTGCTTGGCCAGATTCTTCTCCTGGAGAAGAAACATCGAGAGTACGCGGACCTGTCGACAAAGACCATCGGACCTTTGCTCATAGAAATGCTCAAGCCGGTGCCTGCAGAGGGCCAGCGCGACTTTCTCGACCCAACTTCCCTGAGCGAGTTCATCGGTGGTTTCGCCCTGCTGCCTATGGGTGCAGCAGAGTTTCTGTCGTGGCTGCCCGAAGAGCAACGTCGTGAGATGCTGACACGCTGGCGGAAACTGCAGGCCAACGCCAACTCGCGGAGCCGGCCTCTTGTTGACCTCGTTTTGCATGGATTGTGTAAATCGCTCGGTCGCGAGGAGGAAGGTCAGGAGGCCGCGGCTCGGCTCAAAGAAAGGCGGGCCGAGAATGCCGCCTACTTGCCTAACGATGGTGAAATTGGCACAGCAATCGTCACCTTACACGCTCAAATGCGCGAGCTTTTGCAGCGATAAATCAATTTGTCCAACCACGTCACCGACAAAGATGGAGCGTCAATGTTACGGGCCCAGGAACGAGTGGTTTGTACATGCGTCGGTGCCGGTGCCGGTGCACTTGCGGGTGGACTGTTCACGCTCGTTGCGTTTCCTTACGACATTTGCTTCACACTGTCGTGTTCTTCGTTCTTTGGCCTGACTGCTGGCGGGCTGAGCGGCGCATGCACGACTGAGCGGCGATATGCGAGCATTTTCGGCGCAATGGCTGGCATGTTGATCGGCCCGCTCAGCGTCCTTGCGGTTCTCCACGCGATCGTGGCATTGGGCGGTGTCGGGCCGTAGTCGGTCGCTGCCGTAATACATTTGTGAATCCCAGCTCGCGTAGCTGGGATCCTTCCGGCGCCGCACAACACTTGCCCCGCCTAGGCCGGCGGCAGAATCGTGGCAATGGTAGGGCTAGGTGACTCGACTTGTTTGCCTCGGTTGGCGATGTTGCTGCCTTCAAGTTACGGCTTTTCAAATTCATTATCGTCGATGTCGTCGGGGTATTTGACCGCGGTGACCTCCGCCTCCAGAAAGGTCTTGCCGTTGTGCTTTACCAGCACGGTCTTGGCCGTTTTCTGGCCGTCGATCTCCTGATACGCCTTGATGATCCGCTCCTCGTCCACTTCCTGCCCGGTCGTGGGGTTCTTCTTGCGCGTGTGCACTTTGACGAGGAGTCCCGAATCCTTGTCAAAGTAGAGTTCGATATCGCTGTGGCCTTTGCCGACAAGCTTGACGCCCAGCGCGGGGCGGTCCTCGACGTTGCTTTCGCCCAGCGCGGAAAGCTGGATGGAGGTATCGGGGATCAGGTCGGTAAGGCGCGCGATCTTCATGGCGTATGCCCCTTCTTTCAGTGACTCAAGGATATCCCCGCTGGCATCCTTGGTCTGGCCGTTGGCCGATACCCAGCCGTTCTTG
>DASZFN010000791.1:0-12393 GCA_035939715.1 Gemmataceae bacterium
AGGGTTTGACCAGCTTCCTGAATGCCTTCACGCAGAAGCGCCTCATGCGCCCGCCGAGCGCGCGGGAATTGCAGGCGTTCCACGGCCAGGTCCACGTCAGTCAGAGCCGAATCGACTTCAGCCCGAATCCCGATAGCCCCCTGAACCAAACCATCGCGGCAGGCGGGGACCTCGCACTCGCCCAGCTCCTGGGCGACTCCTTGCCTTTCTGTGGCGTGCCTTCGCCCAGCGATGTCCGCTTCCGCTTCCTCGACCATGTGTACGCCGACCTGCTGCACCGTCCCATCGACCAGGTGGGACACGATACGTGGGGCCCTATCCTGTTTTGCGGCGACAACAGCACCGCCGACAGCCGGCAAGCCCTGCGCGAGCAGGTGGCGCTCGGCGTAGTGGGCAGCCGCGAATATCTGATCGACCTGGTCAACGATGTCTACACGCGGTTCCTGCGGCGTTCCGTCCCGCCGCTGGACGCGACGGGGAACAGCCCGGACGCCGGCGCCGTGGGCTTCCTGGCCGCTCTGGAGCAAGGGGCATTGACCGTGGACCAGTTCAAGTCCGATGTTTTCGGCTCGCGGGAATACCTGGACCTGACGCGCCTGGACCTGACCCCCCCGGAAAGTTTCCTCGACCTGCTCATGCCCGACGTGGTCGGACGGCCCTTCGACCATACGCAGGCGCTGGACCAGCAGCTCTTCGACGAGCTGAACCAGAACCAGATTACGCGGACGCAGGCGGCCCTGGACGCGCTTCGGAGCGACGACGGCAAGGACTTCCGGGTGCGGAGCCTCATGAACCAGTTGCTCGGCACTCCCTTGACCACGCCGCTCGACGCGGCCGGCCAGAGCCTGCGCACGCAGCTCTACAACGGGCTGACCGACCAGCAGGTTGTGGCCGAGATCGTAGCCTCGCAGGCCTACTACGCGAAACCCTGACCGGCGGCCGCCGCCAAGCAACCCGGGGAGCGAAACTGCTCTGGACCGAGGAAAATGACTTTGCCAGTTGCCAACTGAGTTTGCAAACTCGATGGCCATCTTGGACCTGACTGCTGACTGCGTTATTGCTTTCTGGTGTGCTTGCAGGCGACAGCTTTGGAGAATTCTAGCGCTTTCTGCGCGCCCGCAAACTAAGATTACCAATCTGGGATTGATCGCCTTTTCATCGGCGCCGGTCATGGCTACTCACGCAGAGTCCAACCTGCTCGAAGCTTCCGCGGAACTGGAGCGCCTGCAGCGCGAATTGAAAAGCGCCGAGCAGCTCCTGGCGTGCTTTCGCCAAGCCATGGGTCACGACATGCCCAATCATCTGGTCGCCATCCGCGGACTGGTACGGCTCTTGGAGATTGAGGAGAAAGACGGCTTGGCGCCGGCGAGCCGGGAATATCTACAACGCGTGACGGCGGTCACCGAACGCGCCGAATCCTTGATGCGGATGCTGGCCGAGATCTGCAAGGTCGGGCGGCGCGATCGACTTGCCGAGAGCGTTCTCCTTGGCGACGTCGCGCAGGAGGCGGCAGCCCAGATTAACCAGTTGTTTCCCGACCGCGCCATCGAGTATCATTTGCCAGAGCAACCGTTCTTGTTGACGGCGTTGCGCCCGGACGTTCGCCAGGTCCTGGTGCAGCTCATGCGGAATGCCGTGCAGGCCAGCCCCGAAGGCCGGCCGGTGCACATTGAGCTCGGAACGCGCCAGACGCCTTCCGTGCGGGAGTTCTGGGTCGCCGACAGAGGTCAAGGGATTTCTTCCGAACAGCGTGAGCACCTGAAGGATTTCCTGTCCGGCGAGCTAGCCAGGAATCCTGGAAACGGCCTGGGACTGGTCCTCGTGCGCCGCATCGTCGACTACTGGGGCGGCAGCATCCGCATGGAGTCAGAGCCCGGCGGCGGCACAACCGTCGTCATCACTTTATGAATCAGTGACGAGGGGCCAGTGACGAGTGGCACTCATCACTCGTCACTCATCACTCGTCACTCGTTGGGGCGGCCATGACGGATGCCTTGAAACTCTTTCTCGTCGAAGACGATGATAATATCGCCTTGCTGATCTGCAGTTGGCTGGAACGCGCCGGCTATCAAGTCACGCGCTGCCGCACCGCCGCCGATGCGCTGATCGTGCTCGGCCACAATAGCTATGACCTGGTGCTGCTCGATCATCGCTTGCCCGATATGGCCGGCCTCGATCTGCTCGATGCCTTTGGCCGCGAGGGCATCAATACGCCGGCCCTGATCGTCACCGCCTACGGCGACGAGCAGATCGCCACACGGGCCTTGCAAGCGGGGGCGCTGGACTACATCGTCAAGGACCCGGGGCTGAATTTTCTCTCCGAATTGCCCAAGCGCGTACACGAATCGGTGACGCGCGACCGCCTGCAGCAGTTGAATCGCTTGCTGATCGCAGCCCTCGAATCGGCGCGCGACGGCATCATGATTACCGACCTGCAGGGCACCATCCTGCACGTCAACCACGCCCTGGAGCGCATGACGGGATTCGCGCGCGCAGAGCTTATTGGCCAGAACCCGCGCCTGCTGAAGAACCCGCAGAATGCGGCCGAGCTTTTCGAGGGCATGTGGCAAACAATCCTGACCCGCGCTAGCTGGCAGGGCGACCTGACCAATCGCCGCAAGGACGGCAATCTGGTCGATGTCTCCCTGACGGTGTCTCCCATCGTGGACAGCAGGGGGCAGCTAACGCATTTCGTCGGCATTCAGCGCGACAACAGCGAGCGCAAGTTCCTCGAACGCCAACTGCTGCAAGCCCAGAAGATGCAGAGTGTCGGCACCCTGGCCGGCGGCGTTGCCCATGAGTTCAACAATCTCCTTGCCGGCATCAGCGGCTATGCGTCGCTGGGACTCCGCGAAGGCGGGCTTGGCATAACCGTGCGCGAGTTCTTGCAAAACATCAGCAACCTCGCCGAGCGGGCCGCCTCCCTGACCCGGCAAATGTTGGCCTTCGCCCGCAAACCGGCGCTGGTCCGCCGGCCGGTGCACATGCGCGAATTGATCCAATCGACCGCCGAGCTGGTCACGCGCACCATGCACACCCAGGTGACGGTGGATTGCTCCGCGAACGGCCAGGTTGAGGATCTATTCGTGGAAGCAGACGCCAATCAATTGCAGCAGGCGGTCGTGAACCTGGCCATCAACGCCCGTGACGCCCAGGCGGACGCGGCGAGCATCGTCTTTCGCTTACATCGTGAAGTGCTCGAGGCCGGCAAGGCGGCCTTTCCGGAGACCGTGCCGCCCGGAGACTATGTCGTGGTGCAGGTCGAGGACCACGGCAGCGGCATGACGCAGGAGGTGCTGAACCAGGCGCTCGATCCGTTCTTTACCACCAAGCCGGTGGGACAGGGAACGGGGCTCGGCTTGCCGGTGGTGTTCGGCATCGTGCGCGGCCACCAGGGGTTTCTCACGATCGACAGCGAGCCGGGCCGGGGCACCTGCATCGGCATATACTTGCCGCGGCTCGCCGATCCTGCGGAGCATAAGGCGCATTTTGACTTTGAATCGGGCCAGGTAGTCGAGCCCGAAGGCATCCCCGGCCGCACCATCCTCGTGCTGGATGATGAGCCGGCGGTCCGCGACGTGATCCGCCGCTTCCTGGAGATCGCCGGCCATAATGTCGCCTGTGCCGCCAACAGCGCGGAAGCGCTGGAAGTATTAAACAACGGCATGCAGATTGACTTGCTGATCCTGGATCTGATGATGCCCAGGGAAGATGGCGTCAGCGCCTTCCAGCTTCTGCGTAAGCTTCGCCCACAGCTCCCCGTGCTGCTCTGCACGGGCCTCGTGGCCGCTCTTCCGGCCCAGGAGCTCGTGCAAGCGAGTTCTGTCACCGTGCTCCGCAAACCATTCCGCATGAACGAGCTCTGGTACGCCGTCAACCAGGCGCTGGCGGCGGAGAGCGCGCTCGGTTAAGGCTACCTATCCCAGCTTCCAGCCTGATCGATATTCCCGGCCAAGAAAGTGCTCCGCTTCTGGCGCGCTCGGGATGCGCATGCTCGCGGCGTCCCAGTCAATGCGGCGACCGGCGCGGTAGGCAACGTTGCCGAGATGGTTGGCTTCCGTGAGCCGGCCGCTGTAGCCGAAGGGACACGTGGTCGCGGCGCCGCTCTTGCAGGCGTGCAGCCATTCGGCATGATGGCCCAGGGAATCGGGGATTGACGGCGCGGGACGTTGATAGTCCAGGAACTGCTTTTCGGGCAAAAGCATGTGCTTCATGTAATTGGCGAGCAGCATCCCCGTGGAACCGATGAACAGGACGCCGTCGGACCAGGGAGGGATCTTGTGTTCCGTCCAGGGTTCCGGCTTGAAGGTCCCCTGATGCCAGTGAAGCTTCACTGCCGGCAAACCTTCGCGCGGGCCGTAGTGAAAGGTGGCGCGCATGCTTGCCGGCGCGATGTCCGCGTGCGGTGGCGGGCCGCTGGCTTCCACGGCCAGCGGGGCATCGAGCTTCAACGCCCAGAACGGCAAGTCAATCCAGTGGCTGCCGAGGTCCGACATGGTGCCGCCGCCAAAATCCCACCAACGGTACCATTTGGGCCCGGGAACATACACTTCGTGGAAGCGCCGTTGCGGCGCGGGCCCCAGCCATAGCTCCCAATCAAGGTCCCTGGGGACCGGCATGGTGTTCGCGGGCCTCTCCTGCGTCCAGACGATATCGTGATGTCGCTTCGCCTCTTCTTCGCTCTGCCAACCCCAGGCACGCGACACCCAAACATGCACTTCATACACAGCCCCAATGGCGCCCGCCTGCACCAACTCGACGACGCGGCGATAGTTGCTGCCCGCGTGAATCTGCGTGCCCATCTGCGTGGCGACGGCCGCCTTCTTGGCAGCCTCCGTAATGAGCCGTGCTTCACGAACATTGTGGGTAAGCGGCTTTTCACAATAAACATGTTTCTTGCGCTGCAGGGCCGGCAGCGTGGCAAAAGCATGCGTATGCTCGGTGCTGCTTACAACGACGGCGTCAAATTCGCTGTCTTTCAGATCGTCGTAGAGCTTGCGGAAGTCGCGAAATTGCCTTGCCTGCGGCATTTTCTTCGCTGCCCTGGCAAGATTGGACGCGCTGACATCGCACAGCGCCACGATATTCTCGCCGAGCATCTCGCTCAGGTTGCTAGCGCCGCGGCCGCCGCAGCCAATGATGGCTATGTTGAGCTTTGCGCTCGTTGAGCGCGCGCGCACGAAAAAGGGTGCGCTCAAGACAGTTACACCGGCCGCCGCCGCTTGAAGAAAGCTTCGACGGCTGAGCCCTGGCGCCGATTTTGTCTTCATAAGGAGATCCTTGTTAAGAAGCTTGTTCATGGGTGGCCAGCCGGTGATGCCTCCGCCCGTTTGGTTTGCAAGTATTTCTTCGGCAACTCCGCTCCCGCCACGTAACTGAGTTTCCCCAGCTTGCACATCTGGTAAACATTGATCCGGAAATCGGGACACGTGCTCACCAGGCAATAAGCATCAGTCGGACTAAGAGCATAGTCCGTAATGAGCCAATCCATCAAGTGAAAGGTCGCGCCCTCCACGGCGACTTCCAGCGGCCGATAGGCATGCACGGCCACCAGCGCCTGCGGCTTTTCAATCCGCAAAGAGGGAACGCGCTGGCCCTTGATCAAGTCCAGTTTTACGCGGACCACTGCTTTCGTTTCCGCGGCCGTGCCGGTGAACTCCGTGTCTCCCTGGCTCGCGTGCACATCGCCGAGATAGAAAAGCGCGCCGCGGTGATAGATCGGCAGAAACAGCCGGTTGCCGGGGCAGGCGTCGCGGATGTCCAGATTGCCGCCCCAGTCGCCCTGGCCGTCCACGCTGGTCGCGACCTCGCGTTCGGGGGCGACGCCGAACGTGCCGATGAACGGTGTTATCGGCCAGGAGATGCGCTCGCTGAAATGCAAGGTGCCGTCGCGCGTGCTGCCGCTCGGGCCTGGCGTGTGCGGGAAAATTTTCGTCGTGTAAGCGCCGGATAGCTCCGGCCAGCGTGTGGATTCGCCCAGGGGACCGCGCCTCGGTCCGACGGCGATCCAGGAATAGGCGTCCACGAGAATGTCTTCCACGGTGACGACCAGCGTGTCGCCGGGTTCGGCGCCTTCGAGATAGACCGGTCCGGCGATGGGATTGACCTCCGGCGGATGCCGGTCGAAGCCGGGGCGCAACGCCGGGATCGCCTTGTCTGCCGTGGATTTGAAATAGCCGCTGCTGGCGTCATAGGTTTCGATGGTGAAGCTTTCGCCGCCGCTCACTCTCAGCAAGGGCTCATCGCGCCAGTCGAAGGCGAACTTCCTGGCTTGTTCCCGTAGGATTCGCTGCATGGCTCCCTTTCTTGAAATCGTTCAGCTGACCGCCAGCGCCCGCCAAGCTGGACTGCGGCTACCAGGAACACCTTAATAGCACGCGCGCACGACTGCAAGGCATGTAGAACACAGCGACGGTTGTTGGCCGGTTTGAATGTACCGGCTGTTTTCAGACATGGCAAAAAAAAATGCGCCCAGCGGCAGGCAGGCGATTGACTTTTCTTCTTTTTGGCCTGGCTGCGGTTTGACTCGCCCCGGTTCGCGATCTAGTTTTTCAGAGTATTCGCCGCGCGGACGACCACGGCAATGTGAGACTCGGAGTTTCGCCGTGGAAGAAGCTTCAGTGGTTACCTTCATTCCTCGAAACGGCAAACCCGTCCTGAGACGGGGACGCAAAGCCATGGGTCCGTTGCACTCATCGTGTGCTCGCAGCGGATTGCCAGGCTTCCGAAAGGAAAAAACATGAGTAAGCTCGGTCAGTTCGTTGTCGATTTCGTCAAGGCGGAAGATGGCCCGACGGCCGTTGAGTACGCCGTGATGCTGGCCCTCATTATCGTGGTCTGCATCGGCGCCATCACCACCCTTGGCGGCAACGCCAACAAGACCTTCACGACCGTTGGCAGCGCTGTCAACGTCGGTTCGTGAGTTCACCTGCCTGACGCCCAGCCGGAAACGGCTTCGCAATGCCTATGGAGCCCCGCATTCAATGTGCGGGGCTTTTTGCTGCGCCTACCGGCCGACGAAGCACATGCGCAAATATCCCCCAAGGCGGCCAATGAGTTTGCCAGTTTTTTGCCCCGGATGAGGAATTTCTCATTAATCCGTCCGCCAAATCACTTGGCGGTCTATGGCGGTCTTGGAGAATTTCCGAAAAAATCCTGCTGAGACGGCAGATTGCTCTTGAACGAAGCAGTACCGGTTGATCCTCGCGGGCTCCGACTCCGAAGAACCGCGAACAAAAACTGAAATTTTAGGGGCCCAGTTGCCACGTTTTTGGAGGTGGGGAGTGGGGGCGCCCGTCCGCCCGCCAAACACACACTGGCGGACCGGCGGCGGACCCAACCGGGAGTTCTGTGCGTTCTCGGCGAGCTCTGCGAGAGCTTTGTGCGGCGACCGTTCCCCGTTACGGCAAATTTGCCGACACGGGGAAAAGCCTGAAAAAAACTTGAATCATGGCGCCTGGCCGCATTTGGCCAACTATCGGCCACTGGCTACTGACTACTGATTCTGCCTGGAGATACAAGCCGTGCTCGGCGTCTCTTCGACTCAGCGTTTGTCACGAGCGTCCATGACATGGATTCCCCCGAGGGAAGAATCAGGGAAGGCGGTGCGGTCTAATTTTTCGTTCGGGCGCGTGGCCGATCGGCCGTCTTGCCGGCGCCGATCTCCGCGATGCGTGCCTTCAGCAGTTTCCGCACCAAAGACGCCGGCAGCGGTTTTGCCGGCTCGAAGTGGATGGCGCCCTTGCTGGTAGCGTAGCCCTTCAGCTCAGCGCGCAACGCCGCGACGACCGCGCCGCTCATAGGGTAGTATGAGCAAAGCTCCACCGCAGCGCCCAAGCCGGCAATGCACTTGCCGTCCAGACGAAACGCGGCCACGCCATAGTTGATGCATTCCTCCGCCGCCGGGACGAAGGCTCGGATCGTCCTCCGCAACTTTTGCAGCGCGGCCCGCTGGTCAGCCTTCGCGGCAGCGAGGTATTCGTCGATGGTCGTGGGTTTTGCGGGCATGGTCAGGTGAACGACGGCCGCTCGCTGGGCCTTCGCTTTCACGATTCGGATCGGATCAAGCATTACGTCGCCTTTCTCGGAGCTTCTTGAAAAACGCCTTCGAGTCAAAGACATCCGCCTTGGCCTTCTTCAGCCACAGGCGAATCACCTTGGGGTCGATCTGGGCAGCGTCCGCGAATACGGCCTGCGCCGCCCGGTATTTGCCGACGGGCTGCAAATCCGGATCGTCGAACGCCTGGCCGTTCCAGAACAGGAGGTTGACCGTTTGCGCGGTCGCGTTGTAGCCGACAACGGGGTTCTCATCCATGAACCAGACGGGGCTGCCATGCCAGACCTTGGAGGACGCGTCGGGAAGAGCGGCAGTTATCAACTCCCGCAGCGCAGCGCAGATCGTCCGCAACTCAGGCGCCAGGGCCTGCGCGTACGCGGCGATCCCAGCCTCACTCTGGGTGTCATTTGCTGTACGCTTCGATTCTCGGTTCTTCTCAATCGTTGGCTACCTCTGGGGTTGAACAAAAGGATCCGCTCGCGATTGCATCACACGCTGACTGGCGATGCCAGCAACTGCTCCAGCCGGTCATAGCCGGCGGCCATGCCTTCCGCCATCGGGGATTTGAGCACGCCGTCACGCGCTTCCCGCGACTCGTACAGCACGGTGAGGGTAACCGTGGTCTTGCCTGCTTCCTCGACGAAGACCGTGGTGTCGAGCGCTTCGCCGGGATACCAGGGCTGATCGAAGCGCTCGGTGGCCACGAGGCGCTCGGGCCGCGCGATCGCGCGAAACACGCCGCCCATGCCCATCTCCGTGCCATCCTGATTTCGCCAGACGTAGCGGTACCGGCCGCCGACGCGCAGGTCGATCTCGCAGACCGGCATCATCCAGCCGGGCGGGCCGAGCAGCCAGCGCTTGACGAGCTCGGGCTTGGTGTGGGCGTCGAAGACCAGCTGCCGTGGCGCGTTGAAAGCGCGGCTGATCACTATCTCCCGGTCGCCGGCGGCCGCGACGCTTAGCGTGTTCTTCATGCGTGTTTCCCTTTCGGGGGGTCAGAAGCGGTTTCTTTCTCCTGGGCCTTCAGTTCATCCAGCAAGGCGTCCAGGCGCTGGTAGTTTTGCTCCCAGATGCGGCGGTATTCCTCCAGCCAGCCGCTGGCCTCGGCGAGCGGCCTGGCTTCAATCCGGCAGAAATGGGTCCGCCCCACGACCCGGCGGCGCACGAGGCGAGCGCGCTCCAGGACGCGAACGTGCTTGGAAGCCGCGGGGAACGACATGCGCAGGGGCGCGGCGAGCTCGCCGAGGTTCCGCTCCCCCTGGGCCAGGCGGCGCAGCATCACGCGCCGCGCCGGATGCGCCAGGGCGTGAAAAACCCGGTCCAGTGTCACCGAGCTATCTTTAACCATGTGGTTTAGTATAGCGAGTCAACCGAAATTGTCAACCATATGGTTTATTATGTTTTAGAGATTCCGGGACTCAGTCCCGACCGCGCAATGATCGTCGCGGGTGCGGGGCCGGCGTGACATGTTGGTGGCAGCGGTATGGAGCCCCGCATTCAATGTCCGGGGCTTTTTGCTGCGCCTACCTGGCCGCATTTGGCCAAGATCTGCCAGGGAGACCGGTTGCGTTACGGAATCCGACTTCTTGACGTATCACCATGGCGGACGGCTCTCTTTCACTCGAGCGAACGAAGAGTTATGCTGGGGCAAGGTACTACCCGGAGAAACTACCATGGCCACGAAAGCCGGCTGCCGGTACACGCACGGTTTATTGATTGCCGGAACTTGCCCCTGGTGCAGCGTGCCGGTCGTCGATGGTGTTGTGCATCCGGACGTCGCGCCGAGAGAGGCCGCCCTTCGGCGTTGGAATGTTGAAGCCATGCTGAAGGCCTTGGACAGTCCGGACAAGGAAACACGCATCTGGGTGTCGCGCAACTTAATGTGCCGTGGACCGAGAGACCTGGCAGTCTTGCCGGTCTACCGAAAGGCAATGCATGGGCCCGATGAAGAAGTTCGGTCTCTGGCGGTCAGCGCACTCAGCTGCTGGGGACGCGAACTTACGCACGAGGACTGCACAAGTCTTGAGAAAGAGGTTGATAAGGATCCTGCGGACTGTGCGCTTCGTATGATCTTGCTTAACTATTACCCGCTCCCGGCTACTCACTCAGAGACCGCACGAAAGAATCGCTACCGGCACATCCTCTGGCTGATTGAAAACGCACCCGAAGCAGCCGTTCTCGGGGGGCCTCTCCTGGATCTCGATCCCTCCTCGGATGGGCCAGTCCATGAGCAGGCAAAGCAATTGTGGCAACGCCAAATCGAGGCCAACCCCGAGAATACAACCATTCTGGACAATGCAGCTTGGGCCCTTACGCGTTCCGATACGGCGTGGAGCGAGGCCTTGTTGAAAAAGGCCCAAAGTCTGCAACCGGAAAACCCGCACTGGTCGGACCGCCTGGGGAGCCTCCTCACTTTTAGGGCGAAGCAGGGCGACGGAGAGGATAGGAAAGCGACTGCCGGCCAAGCCCTTGCAGAGATGGAACGCGCCCATGCCCAGACGGCGGATGAACTGAAGAGACTCTGGCGGCTTCCTGAGCTTGCGAGGGCGGCGCTGGATGCTGAACAATTCGAAAAGGCCCGCGCCTACGCCGACGAAATGCTGCGGATTGCCGAGCAACCGGGGTACTTCACCTACAAGGATGGCCATGCCGTTCACCACGGCCATCTGGTTCTCGGCCGGTTGGCGCTGCGTTCCGGCGACCGCGCGAAGGCCAAGCTGCATTTGCTTGAATCAGGCAAGACGAAGGGTGCGCCCGACCTTGGCAGCTTCGGTCCCAATATGATGCTGGCCAAGGAACTGCTGGAATGCGGCGAGCGCGAAGCCGTCATTCAATACCTCAAGCTTTGCAGTCTCTTCTGGCACACCGACGACCACCGGCCGGAGCAATGGATTCAGGAAATCCAAGCGGGCCAGATGCCCGACTTCGGGGCGAATTTGGTTTATTGAAGGCGCACTGAGTGCAGGCGGCGATGGCAAACACGCCGCGCACCGGCACGCTCAGGGAAACGTGAACCCCGTGGCCCTCAACGGCGTCAGATGGTAGGCTTGCCGCAAATCTGCTACGGTCAACTACAGTGCCCTGGCGAGCCACCGACCCAATAACCGAAAGGAATCATTCAATGGTCGCTAAGTCGTTCGAGGATGTGCAGGCCGAACTGTTTGGCAATGCTGAGCACAAATTGGAACACGCCCGCAAGCACCTGCAAGCGATGACCGATTGCCTGATCAGCCCGCTACACAGGCCGGGAGCTGGGCACTTGATAGCGATGGCATCTTCTCCGATGACCCATGTGCATCACCCGTGGCAACAAGAATTTTGGCCCGAACTCAGTGCTTTCCTGCATTCCACCCGCGGCGTGCCGAACATAATTGCATACGGCTTTGGTTGGGATCGGCCGGATTTGAACACTTGGCTGCGGAAGCTGGACCCACCGGAACAAAGTCGTCGCAAAGCATTCCATCAGGCCTTCAAGGTGCATTTCGACAAATTTCGACTGCATCCGCTGGATAACGAACGTCATGAAACCGAACACCGCAGCGGTAAGCCTCATGCCGAGGCGGTCATCAAGGGTTTGTACGGCACCTACACGGCAAGGCCCGGCGGCGACCCCATTCCTGCCGTCGAACTTCCGCGCACGCCCGGCGACAGTAAGCTGGTGGCCGGCAACGATCCCGCTCTGCAGTGTATGGCCGCCATCGGTTCCGGATGGCCCCTTAGCCCCGATTGGAGAAATCTCTGGTGGGTCATTCCGCAAGCCGATGGTAGCGAGAAGCGGCTAGAGTTGTTTCCGCAATGCCAGGGCTTCGTAGCTGCCGCGGCCGACCTGGTCAATCAGGCCGGAGCGCTATGCCTGCGCTATCATGCGGGGCAGCCGCTGACAAAACCTGCTTGAAACCCGGAAAGCCAAACGTTAATGCCCGGCTGGGGGACGGATGGCTCATGATAACTACGCCCACGGTTTTCATTCTGGGGGCAGGGGCAAGTCTGCCTTACAAATTTCCCTCCGGTACGGAGTTGGCAGACCTCATCTGTAAGTCAGATCCTTCGATATACAATCCGTTCGGCATCGATCACCGAACTGCTTCCGCCTTTATCAATGAATTAAAGCGATCGGATCAAATGGCGGTGGACGCGTTTCTTGAGCACAGGCAGGAATTTGTAGATGTAGGAAAGACAGCGATTGCTCTCTTCCTAATCGGCAGAGAGAACGAACCTAACTTGTTTCCCGAGCCCGGCCAAAGGGACTGGTACACGTACCTCGTCGACCGCCTGACTGTGGACACGGCGTTCGACAATGTTGCCAAGAACCAAGTTGGCTTTATCACGTTCAATTA
>DASZFN010000792.1:0-8859 GCA_035939715.1 Gemmataceae bacterium
ACAGTTACGGCCCGAGAGTCGACTGCCAAGGCACCAAAAAACTTGGCAGTCTTGGCAGCATTAGCCGCATCACCCTTTCAGCTTCACGCGGACAATCTTCCGATTGCCGACGCGCACGATCAAGCCGTCCTCTAGCTTGACGTTCGCCTTTTCATCCGAGATTTTCTCCCGATTGGGTCCGATAGTAACGGCGCCCTGCTGAATATGCCGGCGCGCCTCATTGGTTCCACTCGCAAAATTGACCAGCTTCAAGAGCTTGATGATCCAAATCTGGCCGTTCTCCCCTTCCGAAGGCGGAATGATTACCTCGGGAATCTCCGTGGGATCCTGCTTCTCCGTATTCCGCCTGCGCCATTCGTTAGCCGCCTCATCCGCGGCCCGAGCGCCGTAATAGAACGTCACGATGTCCTTGCCGAGCGTGATCTTGGCGTCTCTGGGATTTCCCAGCTCCGGATTGGTGAGTCGGGCAACTTCCTCGGCCGGCCGTTCCGTCAATAGCTCAAACCAGTCGCGCATGAGGGCATCTGGGGCGCTCATGGTTTTGGCGAACATGTCATACGCCGGTTCACCGACACCGATATAGTTGCCGAGGCTCTTACCCATCCGCCGCTCGCCGTCCAGGCCGCGCAGGATCGGTAGCGTCAGGCACACTTGCGGCTCCTGCCCCGCGTCCTTTTGCAGATCGCGGCCGACCATGAGGTTGAAAAGCTGCTCGCTGCCGCCTAACTCGACATCGGCGCGGATCTCGACGCTATCGCGACCTTGCATGAGGGGGTACAGACACTCGTGCAGAGAGATGGGCTTTTTCTCATTGATGCGCTTCGTGAAGTCGTCGCGCTCGAGCATTCGTTGCACGGTGATCTGCCCCATCAGCCGCATCACATCGAGAAACGATAAACGCTTGAACCAGTCGCCGTTGTAGTGGCGTTCGGTCTTGTCGATATCGATGATCTTGCTTATCTGCTTCAGGTAATCGAGCGCATTCTGAGTGACCTGCGCTTCAGTGAGTTGAGCGCGCGTCTGGTCGCGGCCGGACGGGTCGCCGACGAGTGCCGTGTAGTTGCCGATAATCAGCACCGCCTGGTGGCCGAGCTCCTGGAAGAGGCGCAGCTTGCGCAGCGGCACCGTGTGCCCGAGGTGGACATCGATCCCCGTCGGGTCGATGCCGTACTTGACGCGCAGCGGCTTCCCACTCTTAACGCTGCGCTCCAGTTTTTGGCGCAGCTCGGCCTCCGGCACAATCTGATCGACGCCCCGGCGAATCAAGGCCATCTGTTCGTCAACGGGTTTCACAGTCCGCTTCCTTCATGCTACGCGTGGCCGCCTGCCGAAGCTTAAGCACCTCAATAACCTCGCCAAGAACCGTATCATGAGGCGTCGTCCGCGCCGTTGCCTAGGAATAGACCTGGAATCGGCCTACTGCTTCAAAGGCATGACGATGATGCGTGATGGCAGGTTCGCGGCTTGCCTCGGTCCAACTCACGATGACGACGTCGAATCGCGCGGCGTTGTTGAGCAGGCGGTGTTTCTGGAGATAATGGAGGGCCAGGTTGGTCAAGCGTCGCTGTTTTGCTTCATCGACCGAGGCGGTAGGGCGGGCCGTGTCTTCCTGTTCCGTGGATCGAACTTCCACGAAGACAATGCACCGGCCGTCCACGGCGACAATGTCGAGTTCGCCCTGAGAGCACGAATAATTGCGGGCGACAATGCGATAGCCAAGTCGTTTCAGGAACCCGGCCGCGGCGCGCTCGGAACGGCTGCCGAACCAACGTCGCCACCAGGGTTGCGTCGGAGACGGCCCCGCCATTTGGTAACCTTGTTAAGATTGCCCCTGGTCCCCCGAGACACTTGGCAAACTGGCAAACTTGATATCCGTGCAGATGTAACCAGCGTCCTTACAAGCTGTTAGGGTGTCGGACTTGTTTGCCAGCCCTGGCCACCAACTTGGCAAACTGGCAAACAACGCGTCTACTATCCGCTGCTCCAACTCACTCCGCAGGCACTTCCGCGGGTGTCCGTTTGCCGGTTGCCTCGCCGTCCGTTTCTTTGCCGCGCCGTTCCCGTAGCCGGGTCGCTTTACCCACGCGGTCGCGCAAGTAATAAAGTTTCGCGCGACGGACCTGACCCGTGCGCTTGACTTCAATCTTGGCGATCTTCGGCGAGTGCAGCGGGAAGATACGCTCCACGCCCTCGCCCTGCACAATACGGCGCACCGTGAATGTCTCGCGCAAGCCGTCGCCGCGGCGCGCGATCACCGTGCCGCTAAAAACCTGGACGCGCTCCTTCTGGCCTTCGAGAATCCGCTGGTGGATATCGACCTGGTCACCGATCCGAAACGCCGTCACATCTTTTTTGGCGCCGGCCTCCTCAACGAGAGCCAGAAACTTGTTCTTCATGACTGCCTTCCTTTACTTGCTGTGCCAAAATCTCCCGGCACGTTGAAACGCGCCATCACCATTATTTCGTACCCGAATTTCTTCGGCTGCGGGCCTCGGATTGTTCAAGCCGCCAGCGAGCCACGGCTTCATGGTCGCCGCCTATCAAGACCTCCGGCACTGGCATGCCGCGAAACACTCGCGGCCGTGTGTATTGCGGATATTCGATCCGGCCGGGGTCGCTATGGCTTTCCTCGGTTACACTCTCCGCATCACCCAGAACGCCCGGCACATAGCGAACGACGGTATCGATCAGCACCATGGCGGGCACCTCGCCGCCGTTACAGACAAAATCGCCGATCGAAATCTCCCGCGGCTGCAGGCCCAGGCGAATCCGTTCGTCAAATCCCTCATAGCGCCCGCATAGCAAAATCAGCCGCTTGTGACCAGCCAGCTCTTTCACCAGGCTCTGCGTCAAACGCTCGCCCGCGGGCGTCAGCAAAACGAGCAGACCGGGGTCAGGATCGTGCGGCCGCAAGGCCTCCACCGCGTCGAACACCGGCTCCGGCATGATGACCATGCCCGGCCCGCCGCCGTACGGCCGATCATCGACACTCCTGTGCTTGCCCTTGGCCCAGTCGCGGATATTCCACAGGTTGATCTGCACCAGGCCGCGGTCCAGAGCCAGCTTCAAGATGCTCTGGCTAAGGTAGCCCTGGAACAGGTCCGGAAACAGGGTCAGCACATCGAAGCGCATGCGTCACGCCGTGGGCGCAGCCGGCTCTTTGGCCGCCGCAGCCGCCTTTTCGTGCTCTTCCCACTTGGCCATGTATTTCTTGAACAGCACGGTGCACCTCTCCGAAGGTTTGGCCCCGACGCTCAGCCAGTACTTGATCCGCTCCGGCCTGAGCTTCACGCGCTCGTCCGTGTTCTTCACCATCGGATCATACGCGCCCAGCTCCTCGATGATCCGCCCATCGCGCGGCTGGCGCGAATCGATGGCCACAATCCGATAATAGTTGCGATGCTTCCGTCCGAGCCGTTTCATACGAATACGTACTGCCACGAGAGAACCTTTCGTCATGTGGTCGGTAGTCAGTAGCCAGTAGTCAGTAGCATGCGGCTACTGACTACTGGCTACTGACTACTGACTGATTTCAATCATTTCCTTTTCTTCCGTTTCTTCTTCCTATCCTCAGCCCGTTCTTTTGCGCTTTTGCGATGCCCGGTGCCGACCTTGGTTTTGAGCATGGGGCCACCGGGGCCGAAGGCGCCCATCTTGCCTAGCCCGGTGACCATCTTGACGCGGTCCCAGATGCTCATCTTAGCCATCTGCCGCATGATTGTGCGGACCTGGTCGAACTGGACGATGAATTTCTTGATGTCGGCCGGATCGGTACCGCTGCCGGCGGCAATGCGACGGCGGCGGCTGATATCTATGATATCGGGATTGCGGCGCTCCTCCCTGGTCATGGCGTCGATCATGCCCTGGATCTGTTTCATGGCCTGTTCCGGATCTTCGCCTTCCGGAATCATGTCGCCCATGCCGGGCATGCGGCTGAGCATGTCCTTCATGCCCATCTTTTGAATCTGCTCGAACTGCTTGCGGAAATCGTCGAGCGTGAATTCGCCCTCGGCCAGCTTCTTCTGCTGCTTCTCGATCTCCTCCTGGCTCAACTCCTGCTGGACGCGCGCGACCTTCTCCACCAGCCCCATGAGATCGCCCTGGCCCAGGATGCGTTGGGCCATGCGTTCGGGATGGAACTCCTCCAGGCGGTCCAGCTTCTCACCGACGCCGACGAACTTGATGGGGACGCGGGTGATTTCCTTGATGGACAGGGCCGCCCCGCCGCGGGCGTCGCCGTCGAGCTTCGTCATGATGACGCCGTTCAGATCCAGGGCATCGTTGAATGCCTTGGCGCTGTTGACGGCATCCTGGCCGGTCATGGCATCGACGACCAGGTAGACTTCATCCGGCCGGACGATGTGATCGATTTGCCGCAGCTCATCCATCGGCATCTCGGCGATGTGCAGCCGGCCGGCCGTGTCGAGGATAATGGTGTCGAGCAAATTCTTCTTGGCGTGCGCGACGGCATTACGGCAGACATCAATCGGCGAAGGCGGCTTCGCCTGACCATCGCCGCCCGGCCGCTCGCTGTAGACCGGCACGCCGATTTGCTCGCCCAGGACGATCAACTGATCCACAGCGGCGGGCCGCTGCAAGTCGGCCGCCACCAGGAGCGGTTTCCGGCCGCGCTCGCGCAGCGTCAGGGCCAGCTTGCCGGCCGTGGTGGTCTTGCCGCTCCCCTGGAGGCCGCACAGCATGATGGCCGTCGGCCGGTCCTTGGCGAAGTGGAAGCTGTGGTCCACGGGCCCCATGAGCTTGACCAGCTCTTCGTAGACGACGCGAATGATTTGCTCGCTCGGATCGAGCGAGCGCAGGACTTGCTGGCCAAGTGCCTGTTCGGTGACCCGCTTGATGAACTCGTTGGCCACCGTGTAGTTGACGTCGGCATCCAGAAAAGCGCGGCGCACTTCTTGCAGCCCGTCGCGCACATTGGCTTCGGTAAGCCGGCCGCGTCCGCGCAGCTTCTTGAAGGCCTCGCCCAGGCTTCGCTGGATACTCTCGAACATGATACGCGCAACCTACTTCCGGCGAATCAGCCGGGGGAAAACTCCGTCAGATGGTAAACCGAGAATTATAGAAAAAAAGTCGCTCTTTTGCAACGTAACGCTGCCCGACGGTAGTATCTCGGTTTGTCGCCTTTCGCTCCGCGAAAGCACTTCCTTTCGCGGAGCGAAAGGCGACAATACGGCAACCGTTGCTTTCTCCTTGCAGGCGCCATTGCCGCGCGCCAAAATCTGTGCCGGGCCAAGAAAATGCATTCATCGATCGCGCAGCGGTCAGCAGGTCGAGCTCATGCACGCGACTGATTTGCCGGATTTGCATTCGCGAGCGAAGAACCTGCGCCGGCACGTCTTGCGCATGGCCGAGCGCGTGGGACAGGGTTATGTCGGACAGGGACTCGGCATTGCGGACCTGTTGGCGGTTCTCTACTTCCACGAAATGCACTACGATCCCAACCGATTATCCTGGCCCGATCGCGATCGCTTCATTCTGTCCACCGGCCACTATTCCATAGGGCTCTATGCCGCCCTGGCCGAGGCAGGGATTATCCCGTTGGCAGAGCTGGAGACTTATGGCGCGGACGGCTCGCGCCTGGAAATGTCGGGCAGTGAAACCATGCCCGGTTTTGAGATGACGGGCGGCTCGCTGGGCCATGGGCTTTCGCAAGCCGTGGGCATGGCCCTTGGCCTGCGGCTCGATGGCCGCCAGGCCCGAGTATTCAACCTCTTGTCCGACGGCGAGCTTCAGGAAGGGGCCACCTGGGAAGCCGCCATGGCCGGCGGCCATTACCGGCTCGATAACCTCATGGCGTTTGTCGATTGCAATAATCAGCAGGCCGACGGGCCGCCCGGAACGATCATGTCGGTCGAGCCGGTGCAGGATAAATGGGCGGCCTTCGGCTGGCACACGCAACGCGTCGACGGCCATGACCTGCAGGCTCTGGTCGCCGCGCTGGACAAGGCCGGGCAGGTCAGGAATCAGCCGCACGCCATCATTCTCGATACGCTCCTGGGCAAGGGAGTCCGCCTGTTCGAGGAACGCGACAAGAGCCACTTCATCCGCGTGGAGCCCGAGGAGTGGGAACTGGCCCGGCAGCAGCTTGAGTGCCAGCGGATTGAAGCATAGTAAGCCGACGCGCCAGACTGGCGCTTCGGGTTGGTGTGCTGATCGCGCAGCCTGATCTGAGCTAAGCGGCGTGGCCGTTCGCTGTGGAGGTATCAGATGGAAGTGGCGGATTTCCGATATCGCGCGGTGTGTAAAGCCTCAGCTTGGCAGCCCGCCTGGTCGTGTACTGATAAAGGCGAACGCCTGCCCAGGCGACCACGACGAATAAGACCGCCCCTTCCCCAGCGAGAAAGATCGCCTGCTTGCCGAGCAGGTCCATCGTTATGCCGGTGAGCACGGGACCGGTCAAGCTGCCGACACAGTTGATAGCCAGGAACCAGGCGCTCGCGCGCGGAATTGCCAGGGATGGCAGCCGTTCGCCCAGGATGGCCAGGCCCAACGGATAGAACGCTCCGGAGCAAGCACCGGCCAGGAAAAGACAGGTCGCCATTGCAACCAGGTGGAGCCCCTGGTGCAAGGCGAGCAGCACGCCGGCGGTCACGGCGTAGCAGCCAAGCAGCACGGTGGTTCGGCCCAGGCGATCCGCCAGCCAGGCCAGCGGCACCTGCGCCAGAATCACGCCGATCATGATGCCGCCCATCAGCCAGCCGGCCCCCGCCTCGGACAGGCCGATCCAGAGCAGATAGAGCGGCATCAACGACACCATGCCGCCTTCGAGAAAGCCCTGCACCCAGGCGCTGCCGAAATTCAAGAAGTTGCTGCCAAACTCCAATGAAGCTCGGGCATCATGCTCTTCTCGGGCAATTTCGTGCCAATCGAGCCACCCATAAACCACCACTCCCGCAAGCAAGGACACGACGCCGCCCAGAACAAACGCGGAGCGTGGCATCCAGGCGAACATACCCATGCCGACCGCGGTTCCCAGGGCAATGCCCGAGGCGATGCTAAACGCATAAAAGCCGAAGTCGCGCGAACGCTGCTCCGGCGGCGAGTTCTGGTTAACCAAGGTTTCGAGCGGGATCAGACTCAACGCCCCGCCCACGCCATTAAGCAGGCGAAGCAAAAAATACCCGAACAGCCCGTTGCCCCAGGGAAACCATGCCACCGTCACTGCGGTGACAATCATGCCGACGATCAAGGTGGCCCGGCCATGGCGACGCATCAGCCAGGGTACGATAGCCGCGGTAACGGCTATGCCCAGGTAATAGATGCCTGTGTTCAGTCCGACAATCGTCTCGCTATGCCCGGCATCCTTCAGCCACACCGAAGCTAGCGGCGCGCCCAGCCCAAAGCTGAAGGCCCATAGCAGGCCGGAGACGCAGATGACGAGGAGAGTCTTGGTTGCTTTGCTGGAACTATTTAGCATGAACGGTCCTTGTCCTTGGAAGTCAATAGTCCATAGTCCATAGTCAAAGACAAATGTGTCGTTGTTTTTGACTATGGACTATGGACTATTGACTTCTCTCTTACGCTGCGTCTCGATTCGCCGGCGAGCACGTCTGCCCCGGCTGGCGGCCCAGCCACCAGTCTTCGAGCAGCCCGGTAATATGCGGCCCGCGCAGGATGCGGGTGTGGTTGGCGTCCATCTGCGGCCTGATTTGCTGGTGCAAGAGCTTCATCTTGGTCCAATGCCATTTCGGATCCCAGTGATGTTCCTGATGGTAGCCGTTGTTGAACCAGAGGAAGTTGTACAGCCAGTTATAAGAGCTGACCGAGTTGGCGAAATAGTTTCCCGGCTGGGCACCGTAGTGCTCGAGAAAGCCCTCCGCATAACTCAGGACCCAGCCCAGGTAATACGACGGCAGGTAGAAGAAGACAAAGTACCGCCAGTTAACCCAGATCATCGCCAGCCAGAACCCGGCCAGCACAATCGTCTCCACAAGCGCCTGGGCCACTTCCTTCCAGCCATGACGCATCACGACCCGGATCACGGGCCCGAGCTCGACGCGGAAGAAACTGACAAAGATATACTTCCAGAAATTCTCCGGCTGATCGTCCCTGCCGTAGCGGTAGATCGACGACCAGTCCCTGGTCGTGCCGTCGGGTCCTTTCTTGTCATTGTCGCCCCAGTGGTGGTTCATGTGGTAGTGGTGGTAGAAGACGTGCGGCACGCCGAGGGCGAACGTCTCGAGCACGCTGTACGCGCGGTTGAGCAGCTTGCTGCTGAAGTACGGGTTATGAATGAAATTGTGCGAGATGCATTGCAGGTTCCAGCAGTACGACCACATGATGGCGACGAAACCGGGACCGAGCACCCACCACGATAAGCTGTCAAAGCCAAGGAACGTCCAGAAGATGAGCGCGACGATGCCGACCCCGCTCAACGCGGGCAGCACGTCCCAGCGGCTGGAACGGAAAAAGCGACGACTGGACACGGGGCCTCCTTTCCCTGCTTGGCGCACCGCCATCCTGGCGGCAGGGGGCAGATTATAGCTGGACTAGCGCAGGCAGAAAGAGCAAGTGATGTTCAAATCACCAAGCGTCGAAGACGCCTCGCACCTGTGCCGTCATTGTTCAGTTTCGCCAGTTTGCCGAACATGCCAAGCCGCGTTCTCTTATTCTCCGCATTACGTAACAACTCAGCGCCTAAACCGCCCTGTTGAAATAGGGGGCCCGCTGCGACGTGCGCGCTTCGCAGAGCGGACCGAGGACCGTTTTCGGACAGGCTGAAGAGTGTCTTCCGCTTGGGGAGTCGGCACGTCTTTTTCGGGAGAAAAATACAATGGTACGCTCGCAAAGTCGGCGCGGCTTTACACTGATCGAATTGCTCGTCGTGATCGCCATCATCGC